>JAUXSJ010000020.1 GCA_030679615.1 Parachlamydiaceae bacterium
AAAATTAAAAAATCAAAAAAACACAAAAACTTAAAATACCTAAAAAACACATAAACTCAAGAATTATAAAATTTTACATTTGATAAATTTTTTACATAATTTCTCCTGAAAGGAGATAAAGAATAGTAGCCCACTGCAAGGAAAGTCTCGAAGAGACTGACGCAGCTGTGGGAAATGATTCGTCAACAAAATGCACCCTCGAAGATGGGTGCAAGAACCTGATTGCCTTCAACGTCTAATTCCAATGCTTCCTGAATCCCGTTGATTTAAATAAATTTTTACCATATATCCATATATTCAATTTTATCATTGGAGGATTATGTTTCAGCCAATCTCTAATACGTCCACACAATCTAATACATCCTCACAAACAACTTCTAATACATCAACAAAAACTTTTATTGAAGATGGATGGATTAAAAAAACAGAACAAGGAATTTCTCCATCTTCTAAAAGAATTAAAAAATGGTTTGAATATGATGCTATGCTTTGTTTCAATTATGATGGAAAAAGCTTTACTGGTAAAATAACAGTTTTTTTTACATCTGACGATGACTTTCATATTGAAAAAAAATGCTTCAAAATTGAAAAAATTGAAACATTTACCTCAACATACTTTTTTAAGCCAATTCCTACACAAATTATCTATGAAAAAACTGGAATAAAAGAAATATATTCTGAAATCTTGAATTCAGCCCCTTCTTTAAAAAGAATGAATTTTTTCTATAATAAACAACTTCCAATGACTATTGGTTACTCTTTAGCCAATCAACAAACGAATATTATTGAAAAAACCGGTGAAGTTAAAAAAATTCACGTACTAAATACATTTATTTCTTATTGTACCTTGGGAGATAAATCAATATCCACTCAAGAGATGCGATTTTATCGCTCCAATTATGGAATAAAAAGATCTTATCCTCTTCTAGAATCAAGCAAAAATGAAGATGTTTCTCAAATAAAAGTCCTCCTTATATCTGGCAGCCAAACATTTACTGTTAATTGGGAAAGATTAAAAAACGTCATTCCGCATTTCGAATCTCTTTGTACAGTTAAACCCTTAAGTAAAGAAATGAGAGAATATGATTTCAGTCATCTTTTAAATGAACAACAACTTGTATTATTATTGAAATATTTAAACCGCGAAAATAAACTTAATCAAAGAAATGCACTCGATTTATATTCTATCGCTGTATTAATGAAAATGGATGACTTAAAAGAAGTCGCTAAACACAAAGCAATTCGATATTTAAAAAACAAAGGAACGCGTAAAGATATTGATTTAATTCTTCAACAACCTATTTTAAAAAAACTTTCAGTAAAGCTTGGAGAAGAATTATTAAGTCATTTTCAACGCAATTATCATGTTTCTTATTTTCATCTTTATCCAATCATTCAAGATTATTTTAATCCTAAATTACGTCCTTGGAAGACTGAATATCCTGAAATTGAATATGAGTCTATTAATAAAGGACTCAAAAATTTTAAATTATTTTCTCACATAAAAGAATTTTCTTTTAAATTTGATCATATAGAAAGTTTTCACATCAAAGATATTCTTAGGATTTGTGAAATATTTGGTTCTCAAATCGAAGCTCTTTTTTTAAATAGAGTAGAGGATTGTGATGTGCCACTCATTGTTTCCAGCTTAAAAGAAAAGAATTTAAAAGCGATTTTATTTGATTCTGAAATTCCTTATACAAACAACAATGTTAAACAACCTCCTAATCAAAATGGATTAACAAAAAACGGAATTGCACAATTAATCACCTTATTTCAAACTCTTCCAGAACTAGAAGAGTTTCGCTTTGAAAATCATCAATTTGATGATGAAGGAGTCAAATTAATTTCTGATTTCATTCAAAATCATCCTCGATTAAAAACGATTACTTTAAACACTCCTTTTTCAGAAATAGCCTTGAAAGAGTTGTGTAAAAGTATTAATACAACGAAGATTGAAGCTCTTATTTTAGAAGGTATAGGCCTAGGAAATTATAAAAATTATGGCTCTACTCGATGGTTTGAACTTATTTCTGAAAATAAAAATCTAAAAATCTTATCTCTTGATAATAATAACTTAAAGGATAAACATCTCGATTCGATCATTTATATCATTAAAAACAACACATGCTTAGAAATCATCGATTTATTGAATAATGTTGGTATAACGAATAAAGGCAGAAAAAAGTTAAAAGACGCTTTACAAGATAATACAATGTTAAAAGAATTAAATATTTTTAATTCTCATTCTAAGCTTATCAATCTTGTCGAAAAAACTGAATCTGATGAGTTGCCTTAACTTAAATGTGCGGCTGCTTCTGATTAATAATATAGATCAGAAAAATTAAGATCTTCTATTTAAAATTCTTGCACCCTTCTTCGAGGGTGCATTCTGTTGATGAATCATTTCCCGCAGCTGCGTCAGTCTCTTCGAGACTTTCCTTGCAGTGAGCTACTATTCTTTATCTCCTTTCAGGAGAAATTATAAAAAAAATTTATCAAATGTAAAATTTTATACTTCTTGAGTTAATGTTATTTTTAGATATTTTAAGTTTATGTGATTTTTAGATTTTTTAAGTTTCTCCTGAAAGGAGATTAAGAATAGTAGCCCACTGCAAGGAAAGTCTCGAAGAGACTGACGCAGCTGTGGGAAAATTCGTCAACAAAATGCACCCTCGAAGATGGGTGCAAGAACCTGATTACCTTCAGACGTCTGATTCCAATGTTTCCATAATCCTGTTGATTTAAATAAATTTTTATCATATATCCTCCATTTTATCATTGGAGGATTATGTTTCAACCAATCTGTAAAACATCCACGCAAATTATTAATGAAGATGGATGGGTTAAAAAAACAGAGCAAGGAATTTGCCCATCTTTTAATCGAATTAAAAAATGGTTTCAATATAATGCTGAGGTTAATTTTAATTACGCCCAAGTAAACATCAAAGGAAAAATAGATAATTTTTTTGAATCTAATAAAACATTTCATATGAAAACACTCAATAATAAGAGTGAAGAATTCGAAATCATGAAAATTGAATCATTTACAGCTACATACTTTTACAAGCCAATTCCAACAAAAATTATCTATGAAAAAACTAGAATAAAAAAAATATATTCTGAAGAAATGAATTCACCTCCACCCTTGAATAGAATAAAATTTTTTTATATCAAACAACTTCCTATTACTTTTACTTACACCGGTCATCTTAATCAAACCGACATAGATGAAATAAGTGGTAAAATTAAAACTATTGATAAACTGGAAAGGAAAAACTCTTTTTATTTAGATAACGGAGATGTCTTATTTACATCAAATATTTGTGGTTATCGCACAAACTATGAAGTCTGTGAACCTTATCCTCTTTTAGAATCAAGTAAAAATGAAGATATCTCTCAAATAAAGGTTCTTCTCATATCTGGAAGTCAAAAATTTACTGTTAATTGGGAAAGACTAAATAAACTGATTCCAAATTTTAAATCTCTTTGCTCCGTCAATCCCTTAAGTAAAGAAATGCTAGAATATGACCTCAGTCATCTTTTAGATGAACAACAGCTTTTTTTATTATTAAAATACTTAAATCATGAAATTGAACTAAATCAAAGAAATGCTTTTGATTTATATTACATCGCCGTTTTAATGGAAATGGATGAATTAAAAGAAACAACTGAATTCAAAGCTACTCGATATTTAATTAAAAAAGGAACGCGAAGTAATATTGATCTAATTCAGCAACAACCTATTTTAAAAACCCTTTTAAACAAATTTGGGGGGAAATTATTAAATTATTTTCAATT
>JAUXSJ010000025.1 GCA_030679615.1 Parachlamydiaceae bacterium
AAGGCTTAAATTCCTTGAAGAAAAGCGAAAGAGGACTTTCGCACTCCAAACGCTTCGCGTAAACTTAATAGTATCTTCGCGAAGCGTTTGGAGTGCGAAAGTCCTCTTTTGCTTTCAGGCTAAAAATCGTTTGTTTTAACAATTTATTATTTTTAGCTTAACGTATATGTGACTTGTCGAATCGTCTAGAATTCTTTTATCTTATGAAATTTGACTTGCTTTTTCTTTAAACGAATATAGTAAGCTTCTTCCCCAATAAAATAGAAAATTGCGTTGACCTTCATTAATGACATTATTGCCTCTGGATTTTCGAGCCATGAAAATCAATTGCTTTAGAGTTTGAATTAGGGTTGCATCAGGATTTTCATTTTTGTTAAAAAATGTATGATGTGCATTTTGGATTAAGTTGTATAAACGACAAGCAACGACTAATGTCATTGTACTGTCAGTCCCTTTAATACTATGAACAATGATTCGTTGATTTGCAGAAGATTTATATTTTACAATTTCTTGAACGAGAATTGTCAATTCGTTGTAATCCGGTGTTGTGTCTTCAGTCCAATTTAAATAATGAATTTTAGGAATGTCCACTTGTTTCATTGAATTATATTTATCCTGAATTTTAAATTCAATGAAACGAATGTTGCTAGAAATTTTTTGTGCATTTAAAGATTCAGAATTCGCATTATGATTCAAATTCATTCTAGGTGCATAATCAAATAGTTTATTTTTTTTAACATCGTCACTATTTGTTAAATCAACTATTAATGTTCTATGTTGAAGACATAACTCCCAAAAAAAATCATATTCATTACTTAATGGGTGCTTCATAACGATAAAATAAAAAGGATGAAAATCAGCATAATTTGCATGTAAATTAGGATAATTTACAGACGTGTTTTTTGGACAACGTATTTGCTCAGAATAATCGATACCTTGAATAACCCCATGATAATAAGTATGCACTTGTTGATCCAAAGTTTTCAAATCATGAATTATTTGAGACTCGACAATATTTTTCTCGTCCAGATTTTTAAATCTATCGTCTAATTCTTTGAGTAAATTAACGGAGTTTGAGTGTCCATTATCTGCATTTTCTTTTAACCATCCTTTCCCTATGTCAAAATTTTCTGTTAAGTGATTAATGTATATTTTTGCTAATTCAAATTTTGCTAGTAGTGAATCGTTAGGATGAATTTTTGGATTATCTAAAACAGCTTTGTAATATTCTTCCGCTTTACTGTAGCTTTCCTTAGAAAAATAGTAACGTGCAAGTGCAAAATAAGATGGAACATAAAGGTTTTCTACACATTCTTCAAGTAGTTCTACGCTATTATATTCGCATGGAATTAAATTCTTTTGAATAAAGACTGCTAATTCATGCTTAGCTTTAAGGTCATTTTTATTCATTAATTCTTCAAGATATTTTAATTTAGTATGAACCTTTTTTGATCTGTTTACTTTTTTCCAAAGTGCTTGTGTAAAATGATTTTCATCTATTTGGGAAGATTGATTGATTTCCATTTGAACATTGGTAAGAGACATTTTATTTAAAGCATCCTTATCTTGAAATTTGGCAGAAATTGATAAAAATGTATATGCTTCTTCTGGGTTAATACTTTCAATTTCAAGACTTTTAAGGTAAAGTTGATGAGCAAATAGTTTTGAGAGATGAGAAAATTCTTTATCAGTTAATTTTGAATCAGAATTTAACTGATTAATTTTTTTTATAATTTTAATGGCAGGCTTAATAACCAGTTTAGATTCGTTAGAAATAGAAGTTTTATCAATGTTTGTGTGCTCTAATGAATTAAATGAAAATGTTGTATCCATTTTTTACCTAAAAAAAATTAATTAATTCGCGAATAATTTAATGCCTTAATAACGATAAAAATTGTTTGCTTCTATAGATGAGTAATTCACTTTCTTTTTTAAATCCCAATCATAGCGAACTTGTATTGAGATATAAGGATGCGAATGCCGGTTATCAAAATCCCGACCTTCTTTACATGAAAATAATTTTATAAAGACTTCTTCATTAAACCACGGTAATGTAGATACATTTGTATTTTCTTTAGAATACCTTTGAAATGATGTAAATGAGTTTTTCCCCTGATATTTTGGATTGTCTTGATAATACTGCAATAATATATCAATCACTTTTTGTGGTTCATGTTCATATCCTTGAATATAAAAGTCTACTTCAGCTCCAATTAAATGTTTTGAATATAAATGTGCAGGTAGATCACTCATGTAACGACTGTGTTCAGGACAACAATGACCGCTTGTAATGATAACACGTTTTCCCGTTTTATTTTGTAAGTCATTTAAGAGGTCAATTAAAATGGGATAGATAAATTCTTTTCCGTTTCTTAGTGGAAGGCTGTGTTTTAGACAACCTCCACAATCATAATAGCGTATCGACTCTTTCTCTTTATTAACTATTCTTGGAGGATTTAAGCTATTTCCTTTACATCTGAAAAAATCATGAGTGATTTTACTGTTAGCATAAGAACATTGCTTTTCCCAAGGATACGTTTCTCTTGTGCAGTGCAGCATAGGGTCTATTGAAAGTGCAACTTCTTGATTTCGACGAATAATTACTTCACCTTCAGATTTTTTAGATGATGCTGTTGAAGAGCTGTTTTCAGAGCAGCCATATAAAAAAATACTCATTGATAAAAGGATTATTTTTAGATATTCTATTTTTATAAGTTTCATTTTGTTCATTCTTTAAATTATGTGGAAGTTTATGCATTGGATTAAACAATTTCAATTATTTCTTTTTGATTTTGATGGTTTATTGGTTGATACCGAATATCTTCACTATCAAGCATACATTGAAATGTGCGCTCGCCGAGGTTTTCAACTAAATTGGAGTTATCCTCGTTATTCCAATGCTGCGCATCACGATTCAAACGCTCTACGCGATCAAATTTATGCCGAATTTCCAGATTTAAATCTCCAAGAACCTGATTGGTCTGTTCTTTATGAAGAAAAAAGAGAAATTCTTCATTCTTTATTAGAACGGGGTATTGTTCCGCTCATTCCAGGTGTGGCAAACCTGCTAATAGCATTACAAAAAGAAAACATTCGTCGTTGTGTAGTGACGCATTCTTCTATTCAATTAGTTAATCGCATTCGGAATCAAAATCCACTTTTGAATACAATTCCCCATTGGATTACCAGAGAAGATTATTTTTTGCCAAAGCCGCATCCAGAATGCTATCAATATGCAATAAAAAAATTAGGTCAACCCAATGATCAAATTATTGGATTTGAAGATTCTCCTAGAGGGTTGAATGCACTTTTAGGAACTATTGCAACGCCTGTTTTAGTATGTCCGCCTAATTCTGGGTATTTGAACGAAACATTAAGGGCATATCCTCAAGTACGTCATTATCCTGACTTTAATGCTATTCAAGATGACAATGCCCCTATAGCCATTAACCAATCCTTGTTATAAAAGTCATAAAATTTATTAAAAAACGGTAGACTTTTAAAAAATTTTCTTTTTAGATGAGAATTATAAAAAATAAATCATCTAAGGAAGATCATGAGAATATTTTTCACTTTATTATTGTTTATTTTTCCATCTATTTTAACTTCAAATTCACATACAAAGCATAATCTTCCTTGGTATCCTTCTCTAGCAGCCTTTGAGCATTATAATTCTGGGCGGTCACATCTATTTCCAGAAGCAAAATTTAAAGGTTCATTTACAGGAAACAATCGTGTTGAAACTTTATCATCTCTAGCAATTTATCCATCAGGATATAATATGGCATATCTAGATTCTAAAAACGCATTTATTTACGGAGGGGGTTATGGAGATGAGCCCGGATCGATTGGAGCCTTCGTTGCAAAGATTGATCCCCATACACTTAAACCAATTTGGTATAACCAATTAATTGATACAAATTTAAATGAAGAATGGGATTATCCCGGTTCTATGGGTATTCTTAAAAATGGCTTTATTTATGTGATTTATGGTTATCGTTTGTCAAAAATTGATCCTAAAACTGGTACTATATTACAAACGCTTGAATTACCTACAGGTGAAGGATCGAAAAGTAATACTGCTTATAATGGTTTTAATGCTACTTCAGATGGGGTTTTAGTGATGAAATCACTGTATAGGGAAGCTGGCTGTTCGTTGCAAGGACCTGACGCTTTATTAGATTGCCCTGATCCGACTGACGTTCCTCCATCAATATTGGTTTCAGTTGATCCTGATTCAATGGCGCTTATTGATGTAATTACTCTACCGGCTCCTGTAGCGGCACGTCCAACAATTGCTATTCACAATGAGCGTACTTATGTTTATTTAGTTGAAGCTAGTACGGTTATTCGTTATCGAATAAAAAAGGGAAAGTTTATTTTTGACCCAAAATGGAATCCTGGTACGATTGTTTTAGAGGGGCAAACAACAGCGACTTCATTTGTTGTTTTAGACGATTGGATTGTAGGGCAAGTGAATACTCTTCCATCTGCAACTGCTTTAAGTGTTATTGCAATTAGTCAATCCAATCCTTTAAAACACTTTACTATTCAACCTTTTTTGGATGACCCTATTCCGCCTCTAGTTGCTGAAGCATTTTCAACAGCTGCAAAAGGAGATCCTGCTGTTAGCTGGGCGCCAGCATCAGTATCAGTTGATCCAGATAATCATTTAATTTTTGCATCAGATTCATTACCTGGAAAAATCGCTGCGATAAAATTAACCTCTAGCGGGTTGAAAATAGTTTGGAAAGCAAATCAAACAACAACTGAATTTACAGCACTCATTGGTTCTAAACATAAACGTGTTTTAGTAGGAACAGATATTCCAGGGCCAGAAATCCCAGGCAACAATATGAATGATTATGCAGTATGGAGAAATGCAAAAACAGGGAAGGAGTTAGCTCGTTCACCATTATTGCCTGCAATGACACAGGGGACAATGATTCAACCTTTTTATTCAGGAGAAATGTTTTACGAAGGCCAATTAGGACAATTAATTAAATTAAAACCTCAACCCATTAGTTGTCATTCAAATCATTAAACCTTAGACATACTTTTGCGCAATGATGTCAACTTAAAAATTGGCGTAAAAATTAACCTTGAGAGCATAGGTTTTTTATTCAATTGCCATGCATTCATATTCCATTTTGGAGTGCGAAGGCCCTGCCTTCGCTTTTTTTAGAGAGAATATCGATGATATGGTGCCATTTCGACTCGATCAATTCAATCTATAAAAGTGCAAATGTGGAATATCTGAACCATAAAAAAGCGAAGGCAAGGCCCATCCTATTACCCATAAGTAAAAAGTTACTAATGATTAATATCTTGATAGCACTGTAAAAAAAAATAACAGGATAGGCAGGATAGCAAGCGGCAGGATATGCAAGATAAGAATATCCTTTCCCTATTATCATGCCCATCCTGCGGCTTGCTATCCTGCCTATCTTGTTATTTTTTAATAGTCTGAATAATTATCTTATAAACTATCCTGTAACTTTTCGTGTTATAGACAGACTAATTAATTCAATATTAACGTTGCATTTTTACTTATGGGTAATAGGATAGGCAGGGCCTTCGCACTCCAAAATGGATTATGAATGCATGGCAATTGAATAAAAAAAATCTAAAGTCGAGTCAGTGATCTGAGTGGTTTTGATGGCGTTGACTTTTGTATTTAGGCATAATATTAAAGATGGACAGGCCGCATGCATCAGGAAGTAAATGTTTTACATTTTCTTTCTTATAAAATTTAGGAAAGAAAATATAGAGTATTATTTTACTTATGTTTGTATGTAATTTTAAAGGGACAATTTAAGCCAGTAACTTTAATATTTTTTTGTTTCAACAACAAAATCGATAAATCCATTAGGTACATCAACTTGTTTTAACCGAACTGTGACTTTATCTCCGACCTTTAAACCTTTATACCCTTTAACGATTTTACCTTCTATGGGTGGTTGAATAATTCTGACCCAAGTCCCTTTGTCATTTGCTCCAGTAATTATTCCTTTATACGTTTTTCCTATTTCAGAAGTAAGAAGAGCAGCAGCTGCAGATTTATTTAAACGTCTTTCGATTTTCATTGCCCCATCTTCTTGTTGAGTACAATGAGAAGCCAATAAATAAAGTTCGTCTAAAGAATAAGCTGCTTCAGCATGTTTTAATAAAGCTTTATATTGACGCTGTGAAATAAGATCTGGAAAACGACGATTTGGCGCTGTTGATTGTGTATATGCTGGTAATGCTAAAGCAAAATGTCCAATTTCTTTTTGCGGATCATTCTGTACAACATACTCCCCACGCCCAAGTAATTTAATAATTGTCAAAGAGAGATCTGGAAAACTAATTGGATCGATTTTCTTTCTTTCTATTAAAAAATTATCTAAAGCCTTTGCATTGGGTTCTTTGGGAAGTTTTTCACCATATGTCATTGCGACTTCAACAATACGATCCCAGTCTTTAGGGATGCGTACTATTCGTCTTAAACTTGGTGTTTTTGTTCGATTAAAATGGTTAGCAACAGTTTGGTTTGCGGCAATCATAAATTCTTCTATAAGTTGGTGTGCAAAATTATGATCAGGAGATTGAATTTGAATATTTTCTTGAGGACTTATTCTAATTTCAACATTTGCAGAATCAAGAGTTAATGATCCCGCTTCATGGCGTTTTCGTTTTAGTAATTGTGCAATTTCGTGCTGCAAATTCAAAATTTCTTTTAAACCATTAATTTGCTTAACTTTTGTTGGTATGTCGCTTTTGCCTTCTAACCAATTTCCAATTGAACTGTATGTTAATTTTGCATGGTTCTTAACCATTGCAGGAAAAATTGATGCCTTTATAATTTCACCTGAGTCATTGATATCCATTTGTACAATTATTGCACAACGATCTTCATTTTCATTTAATGATGTTAAATTCGTAGATAGTTTTTCAGGAAGCATAGAAAATATTTTTGTAGGTGTATAAACTGATGTCGTATTGATTTGAGCATGAATATCGATTGGAGTATTTTTCTTAACTAAAGCATCTACATCTGCAATTGCAACCCAAATAGTCGTATTAGAGTCTATTCCTTTTTCTGCGTATGTGAGTTGATCCAAATCTCTAGAATCATCGTTATCAATCGAACTCCATAACAATGAACGTAAATCTTTATCCTCAGGTTGCAATTTAGCTGGGACAATAATTTCAGAAAGTTGCTGAATAACTTCATTTGGGAAATAAGGTACAAATCCTTTTTCAGTCATAAGTTGATCAGCTAATTGAGATATCAGTTGTATTATTTTCATTTTGATATTTTCGGTTTTGTAGGATTAAAAAGGATTAAATTGTGTCGTCTTCTTTTCGTTCTTTGACTTCCTCAGGACTTATAGCTTCTTCTTCTTCATAATACTGATCATCTTCAACATCACCTCTTAAATCTGATTCATTTAAATAAGGCTTTTTTAAATGATCACTTATGCCTTTTTCTAATGCATGATCAAAATTCAGTGGACGTGGATCGTCAGGATTTTGTTTTTTATGACTCATAACATTCCTTATATCATTATTTTAGGGTGTATTACTTGATTCACACGCCCTAAAATGTTTTATTCAACGGATTTTAGACCTTAATACGATTATCTGCCAATTAAGATCAATATTCCAGCGACTAACGCTAAAATTGAAAGAACAATTCCAGGGATTGCAAGTCCAGCAATTCCAACAATTCCAATTAAAATTAAATAAATTGCTAATAGAATCATTCCAATGCTATTTGTAAATTTCATATAGCTCCTCAAGTTTAAAATTGTGTCTTTTTACAAAAAGTATTTTTTGTAACGAGACAATTTGACTCTAATGGGGTATATATAAATATTCAATAAATTATTTTAAATTGAATGAATAGAGGAATCAGTAATGGATCGTGAGACTTTAATTAAATATGTTCGTCAGTGGGGAGGAGTTAATACAAATGGTCTTTTAGATAAAGATTGTCTCATTTTTACTTCGCCAGAAATTGAAGGATTTATAGGTTATAAAGTAGTTTCGTCCTATGCAATTGTTTATGGTAACCCTGTTTGTTCTGAAGAAAAAATTCCAAATTTAGCAAATGCTTTTGAACAGTTTTGTCATCAAAATATGTTAAAGACACTATACACAATGGTTTCTTTAGATTTTGCTAAATGGGCAATTACCAATCATTCTGCAATAGCAATTGAATTTGGTTTCAATTTAGTTTTTAATCCACACCATCTTCCTACTAAAAACATTGGCTCAAAAGGTGGATTAGTTCGTCGAAAAGTTAAACATGCGCTTAAAGAAGGTGTAGTCGTACATGAATATATTGGAGAAGATCGACATGTTGAAGAGCAAATAGAGTACATTGTAAATTCTTGGATTCAAAACAGACGTGGATTTCAAATCCATCTTTGCCATGTGACAGTTTTTCAAGATCGTGTGGGTAAGCGTTGGTTTTATGCAAAAAAAGATGGTGTAATCGTTGGATTTTTAGTTCTTAACGAATTGAAATCTCAACAAGGATGGTTACTTAACAATATTATGTTTTTAAAGAATGCTCCAAATGGAATATCTGAATTATTAATCATTTCTGCTTTAGAAGCTCTTGATAAAGAAGGGTGTCGAATGGTGTTGGTTGGACCAATTCCTAAAAAAGATCTTACAAATATGATTGGTTTAAATCCATTTAAAACATTTTTATTTAGAATAGTTTATAAATTTATAAGGAATATTTTTGGCTTAAGCGGTCAAGAGATTTTTTGGGATAAATTTCAAGTTGATTCATATGAAGATTCTTATTTAGTTTTTCCTCATGGTAAATTAGGGTTTGGAAGTATTCGATCAGTTATTCAAGTTTTTAATGAATTTAAATGACTTAAGTTATTGATTTTTAATATAAAAAACTAGATTATGCACGGTTTATTTTATAGAAAACTGAGTCTTTATGTCGTTTATAGAAGTCAATAAAAGTATATTATCTGGGAATATTAGTATTCCTTCTTCAAAATCGCAAACAATGCGAGCTTTAATCTTTGCTTTAATGGCATCGGGAAAAAGCTTGATTCACAATTATCTTCATTCTCCCGATACTTTTTCAATGATAGAAGCTTGTCGATCTTTTGGTGCAAAAGTAACAATACTTCCTTATACGATTGAAATGGAAGGCATAGGTGGAAAGGTTAGTTGTACAGCAGACGTTATTTATGCAGGAAATTCTGGAATCATTTTACGTTTTTGTTCAGCTTTAGGAGCGTTAGCTTCCTTACCTGTAGTCGTGACAGGGGATTATTCTATTCGCTATCAAAGGCCTATAGCAGCTTTAATAGATGGGTTAAGTCAATTAGATGTTCAGGTTACTTCAATGCGTGGAGATCATTTTGCTCCATTAATTATTCAAGGACCGATTAAAGGCAGATCTATTTCGATCGATGGTAGTGATTCACAACCTGTGTCGGCTTTATTAATAGCTACAGCCTTTGCAAAAGAGCCTTCTGAAATCCATGTGAAAAATCCTGGAGAAAAACCATTTGTTAGAATGACTCTAGATTGGTTTGATCGATTAGGCATAAATTATTCTCAAAATTCATATGAACATTTTTTCATAGAAGGAAACACAAAATATCATGGATTTGAATATACTGTACCCGGAGATTTTAGTTCTGCTGCGTTTCCAATTGCTGCTGCTTTGATTACTGGATCGGAATTAACGATTAATCAACTTGATTTTTCTGATTCGCAAGGAGATAAAGAATTGATATCTATTTTTCAGAAAATGGGCGGTCATATTGAATATGAAGATGAAAACAAACGAATAGTCATCAAAAAAAACTCATGTCTTAAAGGAATGGCTATAGATGTGAATTCAATGATTGATGCTATTCCGATTCTTTCAGTTGTCGGATGTTTTGCTGAAGGGGAGACACGCTTATATAATGGTGCTGTTGCTAGACAAAAAGAATGCGATCGAATTGCTTGCATGAAAAAAGAGCTTGAATCAATGGGTGGGCAAGTTCAGGAATATGCAGATGGGCTTTTGATTAAAAAATCAATATTGCATGGATCAACAGTCCATTCAAATGAAGACCATCGTGTAGCAATGTCATTGATTGTTGCAGGGCTTAAAGCTGAAGGATCAACTTATATACACTCTGTACAATGCATTAATAAAACCTTTCCAAATTTTATTGAAAAAATGATTAATGTTGGTGCAAAAATGTTTGAGTGCAAGGATTTTAGTGAAACGTTTTAATAGGGCATACATGCTCTAAATTGAAATCTTTTTTAATAACGCTGCGAGTGAGGCCTCTTGCGTAGTCATGCCGTCCCGGCCTGATTCAGGCCGGGACGGCCTGACTCCGCAAAAGATCACGCTCCATTGGTGGCTTAAAAAATTTTAATTTAACAAGTGTGCGAATTGTTAATGCGGTTAAAACCCCTTTATGAGGCTTAAATTGACATCTTTGACTGAACATTTAATAAAAATGCGTAGGGAAGAATGAATTTCATTTTATGTGGTTTGCCACGTTGTGGAAAAACAACGATAGGGCAAAAGCTTGCATTTGAATTAAATTTATCTTTTAGAGACACTGATCGAATGATTGAAGAGATGTATAAAAAAAAAATGAACATGACACGTACATGCCAAGACATTTATCAATTAGAAGGGAGTGATTTTTTTAGGCAAATTGAATCTGATGCGATTCATTCTTTAAAAGGGATATCTTCAACAATCATTTCGTCTGGTGGAGGTAGTGTATTAAATAAAGACAATTGTGTAAATTTTAAGCAACTTGGTAGGGTTATTTATTTAAACCTAAATCCATTATTAATTTGGAAGCGTCTTCTCAATGAAAAGGGATCTTCATTTTTAATCAATCAAACTGAGCAAAATTTTTATGAAATGGTTAATGAAAGAATACTCATATATGAATCTATTGCAAATGATACAATAAAAATTGAGCATAAAAATGTAGAAGAAATTGTATCCGAAATTAAAACTTTAATTCAAACAACAAAGTAATCATGGCTAGTAATACTTTTGGTACAATATTTCGTATTATGACATGGGGAGAATCTCATGGAAAAGCTTTAGGAGTCGTGATCGATGGATGCCCAGCTGGATTTGAATTGTCTGAAAAAGAAATTGATGAATCTTTAATTAAAAGAGCCCCAGGAAAAACAGAACATACGTCCCCAAGAAAGGAAAATGATCAAGTAGAAATCCTTTCAGGAGTTTTTGAAGGAAAAACAACAGGTACTCCAATCTCTCTAATGATTAGAAATTACGATGCTGATTCTTCAAAATATGAACCCATTAAAGAATTATTTCGACCTGGCCATGCGAATTTCACTTACTTAGAAAAATATGGGATTTTTGATTATCGAGGTGGTGGTCGTTCTTCAGGACGTGAGACAATATCACGAGTAGCTGCTGGAGCTGTTGCTAAGCAATTCCTTAAATATGAAGGGATTGAATGCGTTACTTATATTAAGCAAATTGGAAATATTAAAGCGAATTTGAATTTCCAAGATTTATCTCAATGGCGTTCTTCCATCGATCAAAGTACGTTATTTTGCCCTGATGTTGAAGCTTCTAAAAAAATGAAAGAATTGATTAATCTCATGAAAGAAGATGGAGATTCTATTGGTGGAGTAGTTGAATTTATTGTGATTGGATTACCCGTCGGTTTAGGAGACCCTGTATTTGAAAAGATAGAAGCAAATTTAGCAAAAGCATTAATGAGCATTCCCGCATCAAAAGGTTTTGAAATAGGAGAAGGATTTTGTTCAGTGACTATGAAGGGATCAGAACACAATGATACTTTTATGAATGATCATGGAACCATTAAGACAACAACAAATCACTCTGGTGGAACATTAGGGGGGATTTCAAATGGAATGCCTTTAATTGCGAGAGTGGCTTTTAAGCCAGCTTCGAGCATTATGAAAAAACAGCAAACAATTGATACATCAGGACAATTGCAATTAATGGAACTTCCTATAGGTTCACGTCATGATCCTTGTGTAGCAATTCGTGCAGTTTCTGTTGTTGAAGCAATGGTTTATCTTGTAATAGCAGACTGTGTGTTACTTAAT
>JAUXSJ010000028.1 GCA_030679615.1 Parachlamydiaceae bacterium
ATTAAGATTTTTCATGGAAGGTTTAACAATAAATATGTTTATTGTTGCAATTAATATTCCTGCAAGAATATATTTGATTTGGTTTGTTGGATTAAAAATCATAGAAATTGATAGAAATAAAAAAAGTAAATTTAAAACATATTTAAAATTTTTACTTATCATTTTTATAATACAAATCCATCAATATAAGGTTTTTATCTTTTATAGACTCAAGGTCTGAATCTTGAAAAAAAATATTTAAATTTTTTTTTCCATTTATTATATGATTTATAATAGTCGGGTCGCACTTACCTTCAACCAAAAAATTATTTTTCCCTTTATAGTCTAATAAAAAATTATCTTGTATGAAAGAGAATTTATTAATAAAATCTTGTACATTTATTCGCCAATTAATATTAATTAGGTTATGTTTAGAAATTTTTTTAAAAAATGTATAAGTCATATTTATGTCAAAATATAACTCTAAAATGATACCATCATAAGAAAAATTTGAAATTGTTTTTAATACTTTGATTAATTCATCGTTAGTGTAAAAATAATCAAGAAAGCATATATAATTTAATGAATATAGTTTTAACCTTTTTTCAATTTCTGATATTATATTTCCCTCTATATTTGATATAGATAGCATTTCTTCAATCCATTTAAAGTTTAAAAACAATATTTGTTTTTCAATAAAAGGATATTGGTTAATTTTATTAAAATATAGATCAATTCCATTCTTCTGAAATTCTTTTTTAAGATTTTTTTGATGCAGCACTTTTGTTAATAATAATATTTTTTGATAAAGAATTTTTTCTGAATCGGCAGTGTTTATTTTATCAAATATTTGCGTTCCTCCTTTTACTTTTATTTCATATTCTGGTAAATAATTATTAAAAAATATTTTAAATACATGAAATATAATGGAAAATTTTGTTACATTATGGTCAATAAGAGAAAAAGGACTTAATTTTGGAATTTTAATGTCAAACATTTTTAACCTCGTAGTACTTCAATTGTTTCTTTTTTAATACATATTAATTTTGTATTACAAGGGATTTTTAATAATGTTTTAATAATATTAGAATTTGTTTGAACAGAACAAAAAAATGAACTTAATATAGAATACTGATAATTTATATTTTCAATAAAACAATTAATAATTGTTTTATTGTTTATAGATAATAAAGATAGAATGGTTCCTTTATGAATTTGACTTTCAGATAAAATATCAATTTCAAAATTACAATTATAAAAAAATGTATCCACTAATAGTTTTCCTAAAGAAAATTTTATTAATTTTATTATAGTGAAATTTTCTAACTTGATACGAATTAAGCATATATTTTTATTAACCGTATAGTTAACAAAAAAATCGCTATTGTTTTTATCGTAATATTCAAAATAGTTTGTAACTATATCTAAATATTGAATAAAAATAGGTTTCCCTTTATACAATACAGCAATTTTTCTAGTATTAGATGAAATGGATAATTCTAAATTTTTTTCTGAAATAATTCTTTCGTAGCTATCTTTTTTATTTATGTATTTATAAAAATAAAAAATACCATTATTGAAATGATAAATTATTTCTTTTTCATTAAAAACTATATTACATAATAAAATTTCTTCTTTTAAATTAATTATAATTTTAATATTATTTTTTGATTTTTTTATAGTGGTGAATGATAATAGTTTATTAAATTTCCACAAATGATGTTTGGTTAAAAAATTTTTAAAAAATGAGCATCCATACAAAGGAAAAATAAAATGTGCGAGTTCATTGTTTTCTATATATGAAAATCTTAAAATTCGATTTAACCAAATTAAAAATGTTTTATTTTTTTCCCAAGTGTTTGTTTTTATAATTACAGAGTTTTTATTTTTGAGTTTGTTAATACATCTTTGAAGGCCTTCAAAGGCCATTTCTATTCCTATTCCTCTCCATTCAGGTAAGATATAGAAATAATGTGCTTCAATTATATTTTTATCGTAATATGTAAACTCTAAAGTACCAATTATTTTACCTTGGGTTACACATAGTAATCTTAAAAAAAGTTTTTTTGATTTTTCCTGTAAAATATATTGATCAAATGAACAAAAAGTATTGAAGTCTTGTACTTCAATGGGGAATTCCTTCGTAGCTTTTTTCCAAAATTCAAAATAATCTTTCTGAAAGTCATTTGTATAAATGATATACTCATAAGAATTATTATTTTCAAGCATACCCATTGAACATACCATTAATTTGATCGGCGTATTGTTGCAAAGTTTCTAAAGAAAGCCCCCCCCTTGGATGAAGCATATATGGATTAAAAAAGTACATTGTATCATCCATCTTGTTTTCTTTAATCATGTCCCAATACAATTTTGTTCCAGGTAAAATTTTAACAACTTTAGCTGAAACATAAGTTGGTTTTATTATTGATAATAAATCAATAGTTTCTTTTATTGTTTCATGATCTTCGGGGGGGTACCCTAGCAAAATAAAGGCTAACGTATTAATGTTTTTATTTTTTAGTTCATTAAAAGCATTAATAATAATTTCGCGGTTTGTTTTTTTATTCATTGCAGCTAGAATTTTTTTTGAGCCTGATTCAACACCAATCCTAAGTTCGTAACATCCAGAAGATTTTAATATATCTAATCGGCTTAGATTCAACATATCTGCACGTCCATAACAATTATAACGGATTTTTAAATGAGATGCTTTGAGTTGATCTGCAAATTCTTCAAGCCATTTAATATTAGTACCTGTAATTTCGTCATCTAAAGTAAAATGCTCGATTCCATAATCGCTTTTTAATTTTTCCATTAGTTTAACAACATATGCTGGAGAATGTGTTCGAACAAAACGAGAAGTCTTATAACAAAAATTACAAGAAAAAGGACATCCTCGTGCTGACGAAATCATAGCAAGTGTGTTTTTATATACATTAAGAGATCCATAATCAGGGTATGGTAACTCATCTAGATCCTGAATTAATTCTCTTTCAGGGGTTTTAATTAAATTAAGTTTTTCATCTTTATATACCAATCCTCTAATGCTAGTTATTGATTGTCTCCAATTTTTCTTGAAGAAAGGAAGTTTTTTAAAAAGTTCACTTATAGTATTTTCGATCTCTCCATAAACAATTAAATCTACATCATTAACAGCTAAAATGATTTGCTTTGAAAAATAACTTGGATCTCTGCCTGACAAAACAATAATGCAATTTGGAAGAGTTTTTTTAATCAAATAGCATGTATAAAATATTGATTGAAAATTATCAACAATTTGATAATTAGAAGAATCGAAAATAATTGCGTCAACTTTTTGGTCAGACAATTCATTGATAAAAACATTAACAGGATAATTTGAATAATCTTTATGAGTTAGCTTAATACTTGAAATTTTTTTTAGAACAGATATAACTCTAATCATATCACTTTGATGGTACGAAACTTGGTTTAATGGTTGAGAATCTAAAGAATTTATCATAAAGTTGTAGTTTTGATAAATTCTTGAACTTGTACTATTAAAAGGAAAAGTTACAGCTTTTATATGCATCATTTATAACTATTTTAGTTGAATAAGTGTATTTTTAATTTTGTTTTGTAATTTATTAAAATTTTCAACAAATTGAAGAAGTCTAAGATAATCAGCAAGAATAAGACCAAGTTCTCTTTTTTTATCGTAATCACCGTCTTTATCGATGTCTTCTAATGTTTTTTCCAAAAGATTTTCGGCAGAACTTTTTAATTTATTTCTATCGATTTTATAATTCATTTTTGTTTTTCCTAGTTAATTTTTATAATTTTTTCTTTTATAAAGCTTTTTCTATTGCGCGATGGATAGTAAAATTAATATCACACATTACTTTTGGAGGTTCATAAGCATTTGTTTGATCAATAGCCAACATAGGGCAGTATGTTACACAAGTTTTTTTGTAAACACAGCTGTTGCATTTAGATTTTATATTTTTCTTAATGTTTGTTAAATAAGCAATAAGAGGCTTATTAAATTCCTCAGAAAAAACATTGCCTATCGCAAATTTGCGCACTTTTCCATCAGCAAAACGTGTGCATGGCAAAATAGTTCCGTCAAAATCTATAGCAACAACTTTGGTTAGTATTCCGCACCTTAGATCTTCACCATTATCTTCTTCATTAAGAGTAGGATTTATTAGTTCGTCTCTTAAATAATGAAATGGATAAATAGTTGCATTATGTTTATCCGAATATTCTAAAATAACAGATATAGAATCTGACAAATATAGAAGAGATTTTTCATCCCAAATGCTAAATTTATCCATTGCGAAGTTGTAAAGTATGTTTTTGAATCCTTGATCAATTAAAAATTTTGTTGCTTCAATTAAATCTTGTAATATTTCTGGCATTACAGTAAAAAGACATTTTCTACATCTTCCTGATTCTATACCTTTTAAAATTTGGTTTTTGTTTCTCCAAATATGATTAAAGGATCCTTGACCATTGCTAAAAACTCTAAATTTATCATGTGTTTTTTGATTTCCATCTAAACTAATTAGATAATAAATATTATTTTTCTCTAGCAAGTCATAGTTTTTAGATGTAAGAAAAGAGCCGTTGGTCGTAATTATTTTTGTTAATGGAATTGAATGTATTTTGCTAAAATGATCAGCCAACTGAGTAAACTGAATTAATCTATCCATATCTTGCATGACTTCTCCGCCAAAGAAATTGATAGAAATTTTATCAAACTTTTTATCAATTCTCTTAAAAAGAAATTCAAGGGCTTTGTTAGCAGTTTCGAGAGACATTTCAAAATTTTTTTTTCTAGTTTTTTCTTTTCCATGATGACCTTCAAAACAATAAGTGCATCTTAAATTACAATCTCTTGTTAAATAGAGTTCTATATGAAAATTATTAGATTCCATTTATTGTGCCTATGCTTATTAAAGAAGGATTTAAATAATTTTTTGAAGAATGAGAAGAATACTGATTCATAAATTCTAAAAAAGTTTCCCAAATAGATTTAGATACTAAACATAACTGAGGATCTGGAGTATTAAGATTTTTATTTTTTTCATAAAAAGCATAAACACATTGTACATCACAAAAATATTTAAAAGGACATTTGCTACAACCACCATCTCTACGAGGTCTTGAGTCAAGAAAGTTCTTAATTTTTTCTTTATCAATTGTATTATGAATAATATTTCCAAAGTTAAAAGACATATAATCTTGATGATAGCGAAAACGATGACATGGGAATAAATCACCATTCATATCTACCGTAAATTGAAGTGAAGCTAAGTTACAAACGACCTCATTATCAAGTTCATCAAAAGATGAAGTTCTTTTTTGATGTTCAAAATAATTTGAGATAGGATACAATTTTATATCATCTTTATTTGCCCAATCATTTAAAATTAAATTAATTTGTTCTTTTAGAATGTGTTCATCCCATTCGTCAAAACAACCTGTTACAGGTCTTAATCTAATTGACTTAAACCCTAGAGATTGCAAATACAAGTAGTTTTTATAAAGCTTATGTGCAGTATGAGAGGTATAAACCATATTTGCAGATACTTTTAGACCCTTATTTAAATATTTTTTTATATTTTCTATAAATTTTATTGAATTATGAGATCCTTTGTTTGATTTTGTTGTTCTATGTTCATTATGAGAGTCTTTTTCACCGTCAATACTTAATTGTAGAACAACTTTATTTTCTATAAAAAAATCTAATATTTCTTCATTAACTAAAGTACCATTTGTAATTGTCAAAAAAGAAATTTCAACACTAAAACGTTTAGCTAAATTTTTTGCAAATTCAACAGCAAATTTTAAACGTGGAAAAGCTATAAGAGGTTCTCCGCCAAAGAAAACAATATTTATTTTTTTTTCATCAACTTGTATACATTGTTGAAAAAACCAATATATTACGCGAGAAAGTGTTTGATTGTCTATATATCTTTTCTCTCCTTTTTCGCTTAAATAACAATATGAACAAGAAAGATTGCATTTATCTGTCAATATAATGGTTAGAGATTTCATAACATAGCCCATAAATTTTTAAAAATTTTTATTTATTATCTTTACAGTATGTTACATAACGTATTTCTTTCTAAATTTTATATGGAGGAATTATTTATAATATATTTTTCAATCGATTCTGCCATTACATCGGTTGTTTTACATATGTTTGGCCAAGGTTTACCTTTATTGTTATCAATACCTACAAATAAAGCATAACATTGGTTAGGACATATATATTTCCAATGACATTTAGCGCATTGATCTTCTGGATCTTTACGCGGAAGCCAAGATCTGAACGCATTTAAATTATTATAATCCCATATTCCTAAGTGAACATTTCCAAGCTTATAACGATTTGCCTCTGATTTTAAATTGACATCATCAACAATTCTTGAACAAGGATATATGTCTCCATTTATATCAATTGTCCAATCTGATTTTGCAGCTTGACAAATTGTGTTATTATCTTCATCTAATAGTTGATCTTTTGAAGAATTTTTCCAAGAAATGTGTTTTTCTGCCATCGAGTTAAGAGGGCTGATATAAGAATTACTTAGGACCTTATTGTTAACAACCCTGATGCAATTATTGTGAATAACCTTTTGAACTTCTTCTCTGAAAATATCCATAATATTATTATCCCAAATATTAGTCTTTTCCAAAGCTAAATGAAAAATCAGAGTGTTAAAACCCAAAGAAACAATATAATTGATTGATTCTGAAAACAAATGCACATTTGAAGGGTTTACAACCAAACTTGCAACTACGTTTTTATAAGCTGCAACTTGTGAAAGAGATAAATTTCCACCTATTAAATCAAAAGAACCTTTACCATAGATTGTTTTTCTATTTATATTATGATTTTCTGGGCTTCCATCAATACTAATTTGCATTTTTATGTTGTTGTCTACAATAAAATCAAAAATTTTCTTTGTTAACAATGTGGCATTTGTTAAAATAGAGAATTTTACATCTATTTTAGTGTTCTTAGAAAGAATCTTAGCATGGTTTACAGAGGTGAAAAAAGCTTCTTTATTAATAAGTGGCTCTCCTCCATAAAACATAAAACTAAGCGATTTACAGCTTTTATTTTCTTGTGCCGCTGCAAAAGCCCAATTAATTGAAGCTGTTGCGGTAGAAATTGACATTTTTTTATTAACATGAGCTTGATAACAATAATTGCATCTTAAATTACAAGCGTGTGTTAAATAAATCCAAACATTACATGATGAAGACATATACAGCTTACTATATTCTTGAAAAAGTCAAATAGCTATTGGGAATAATCACAGCACTTGCCACATCCACCACCACTTTTTCCGCATGCATAAATACCATGCTCATTTACATCAAAAATTGTTGTAAAATTTTGAGGATTCATTAATTCAATTTCTTTGATAAGAGCATCAATGTCATTTGCATCTATTAAATTTTTTTCTTTAATTAGAGCAGTGTCGTTATTAAGCATTTACTTTTCCTATTTGATCATTTTTTTAGATATATATCATACTGTTTGTATAAGTCAACACACAATAAGTGATATTGCAGTGCCTATGTATGAAGAATTTAAGTTCTCCCCAAAAAGGCCTAGTGGGTATACAGCCAGTAAACATGTAAAAATAGCACATAAGGATTTTAAAACA
>JAUXSJ010000033.1 GCA_030679615.1 Parachlamydiaceae bacterium
GTCAATACAGGGCCCTATCTAATCAGCTATAATGAAAATGGAAGTTTAAAATATAAAATTCCTCATGAATTTTCAATTGATGAGGATGATTTACCTGGCTGTATAAAACAAAAATGTGAAAAAAATTTTTCATTAGATTCTGCATCACAATTAAATCCACATCCATTTATCAAATGGCGTCCAAGCCAGGTTGGAAATATGGTTAGGCATCTCGTCTATAATCAAATGACTTTTTATGTTGCACAAGGATCCGCTTTTCAAGCTGTAAGTTACAAAAATGAAGTTCCTGTCATTAAAGTTAAAAGCTCTTTCCTTGGGGCATCCTTTTCTCATTCAACTTTAGACAATGGTGTTCAAAAATATCGCATTAAAACAAATGATGTTATTTACCTCTTTTATGGTCATTATGGATTAAATCTGGACTTCAATAGATGGTCAGGAACTTTAACAACTGATAGTAATTACACAGGAATGATTAATGCCATCGCCATTCCTAATAATGAATTTGCTAAAAACTTTGAACGTCTTGCAGATGAACATTCTAATGTCGTCATTATTCGAGCCCAAGGAAGCTTACTTCCTTATGAAGAATATCAATTTACATATATGTGTGAGAATTTATTGGGTTCTCCAACAGATCAAAATCCTTTAATTTTTTTAAAAGAACATCATGTAAAAAATCTTCAACACAACAATCTAGCGACATTTCATGGAATTAAAGTTTCTTCATTAACGGGTGATTTATCTTTATACTCTGGATCTACTTTTAATTTTAAAGTGCCTTCATTTAATCTTACTACAGAAGTCATTCCAACTTTACCTAATGGATCTCCAGGATTGAATGGGAGCCAAATCAATGATCTTTTAGTTGATGGATGGCTAGAAAAAGGGATTGGCCAAGCCATGAATTTAATCCCATCTTCCACGCTTGATCATGGGGGTAAAGAAATCTATCAAATTGCATTAACATTATCTTATGCTCAAAAAATTTTGGAAATCTCAAGGCATCAAAGTGATGAGATATTAAATCACTTAAATCCTTTGTATATCAAATTAACGCAGTTGATTACCGATAAATGGGAAATGTTTAAAAGAGATTTACAATGGGGAACGCTTATTTTTAATCATCCAGAAAGCGAAACTCAGACTTATTTAAAGGATCATTTAACTGAATATAGCTACCTTCTTTATTCATTAACTTTAATAAGCCAATTTGAAAATCAATTCATTGATTCCTCGGAACGTTTTCTTGCAAAACATTTACCTTTAGAGGGCTACGAGTGTTATACAAATAAAGACATGGGTGACTTTATAGCTGCAGATATAGGTGAAACAGGAAATTCCCCTTTTCAACCTAAAACTCGTAATTTTGATATTTATCAAGGTCATTCTTGGCTTTCTGGAATCGATGGACCATCTAAAAGTGGTAATGAATTAGGTAAAACATCAGAATCGATTTTTGGCAGCTTTGCAATTTATGCATGGTTAAAACAAACTCAACCTGATTCCATTTCATCAGAATTAGCTAAAACACGCTGGTACATCGAAACTCAATCATTAAAAGAATATATTTATCTTTCAGATCCTTTATTTAGTATTTACAGTAGAGTATCTTTACCGTTCGCAAAAAAATATCCAGTTGTTTCAACAATCACTGATCAATTTATTTGCCATGGCTCTCCTTTAGAAGACTCTTACTCTTCTCTTCTTGCTTCAACGATTTCACCCGTAGGAGTAAACCAAATGGAAAATTTTTTAAGTAATGATATAAAATTCACAAAAAGATTTTCTGATTTCCTATTAACTCAATGGCAAGCGAAAAATAATGATCCTTTTCGATCAATTTTTCTTCAAGCGATTGCAAGAGTACGTCCGGCAACTGCTCAACAACTTTTATATCAATTAGAAAAAAATGGATTAACAAATTTTAATGAAGGAACGAATCCATTTATTCTATATGTCCTAACACTTTATGCTGCTAATAGAAAATTATTTGATTCAAACATTTGAGGGGATTTATGAAACGTTTTCATGATTTAAATAAAGATGAACAGCATGTCATCTTGCATAAAGGTACAGAATACCCTGGAACTGGAGAATATAATTCTTTAAATTCGGAAGGCGTTTTTATTTGTAAACAATGTGATTCCCCTCTTTATTTATCCTCAGATAAGTTTGACTCTCACTGTGGTTGGCCAAGTTTCGATGATGAAATTTCTGGATCAGTAGAAAAAAAAATGGATGTTGATCAAAGTAGAACAGAGATTATATGCCATCGTTGTGGCGGTCATTTAGGACATGTTTTCACTGGTGAGCATTTTACTTCAAAAAATTCTAGACATTGCGTGAATTCCATTTCCTTAACATTTATCCCTGCTTTTACAGAAGAAGGTTATGAACGCGCAATTTTTGCTGCTGGCTGTTTTTGGGGAGTAGAAGATGAATTACAAAAATTTAATGGTGTCATTAAGACAAAAGTAGGTTATACGGGTGGTCACACTGTTAATCCTACTTATCAAGAAGTTTGTACCGATAAAACAGGCCATGCAGAAGCTGTTGAAGTTATATTTGATCCCAAAGAAACGAGTTATGAAACTTTAGTAAATTTGTTTTTTGAATTACATAACCCAACAGAGTTATACCGACAAGGGCCAGATGTTGGAAGTCAATATCGATCTGCAATTTTTTATCTGACTAAAGAACAAAAAGAAATTGCTGAAAGCATTAAGCAGGATCTAATAAAATCTGGAATTAGAGTTGTCACAGAAATTTCTCCAGCAAGTCGATTTTATCTTGCTGAAGAATATCACCAAAATTATTGCAAAAAGCATTAGACATAATGTAACCCGCAAGAAGCCTAAACTCTGGACCAAAGTATACAGGCCGTTTTAACGTATGCATCAACCTAGTAACAATAAATAACAGGATAGGCAGGATAACGACAGGATAATGAATTATAGATATCACCTTAAACACAGAAACGTGGAGATTTTATTAAAATATAAATTATTTTTTCTTCGTCTTCTCATCTTTGCATTGAAGGTGTATATGATTCATATCCTGCTTATCCTGCCGCTGAAAGCGATCCTGCCTATCCTGTTATTTAATTGTTACATGATTCCTTAGGGTGTGTACACATATAAGGTGAATAAGGAACCGCGATTACAGCATAGCTTAGGACCATCTCGGCGTATGCATCAACCTAAAAGAATCCTATAAAATAAAATAACAGGATAGGCAGGCATAGGCATCAGGCTAACTTGTCTTCATATAATAAAAATCTTGTTCTTGTATGGCTTGAAGACTTGTTTTTCTTTTTCTACTTTGATGTGCTAAGCATGTCGTTATTAGATCATCAAGATGTCTCT
>JAUXSJ010000039.1 GCA_030679615.1 Parachlamydiaceae bacterium
TTTAAATGTTTTTAAAAAACGTAGTTCTTTTAAGATCACTTTTTTCTGGCTTTATTTGGTAAGGCAATTACATCAACCGTATTAGCTGAAAAATTTGATACATAAGCAAATTTTCCATTATGTGAAATAGTGATTCTAGCAGGGGAGTTTCCTACTACAATCGTAGGTGCGATGATTGTGTTTGAAGCAATATCAATAATTTCCACTGTTCCTTCACCAGGTGTTAACTCAGTAAAATTTTTATGCCTATAAAGAGTATTATAATTCGTAACATAGGCTAATCTACCATTCTTTGAAATGGCAACTCCAGAGGGTTGTAGTGCTAAGCTAATCGTTGTCTTAATTTCATGCTTTTTTAAGTTTACAACACTGACAGTTGTTCCAATGGGGTCGAAGTTATTGCTTCCAAAATTAGTAATATAAGCATATTTCCCATTAGGTGTGATCGCAATAGCAAATGGACCAAAAAATCCTTTAATTGTTCCAATAACTTGATTGATATCTGTTTGAATAATATTTAATGTGCCATTGCCGGGATTTCCATCTACATAATTAATCACATATACAAATTTGTTATCAGGAGAGATAGCTAAAGCTACTGGTGCTTGGTCGACTAAAATTGTACCTACGATAGCGTTAATATTTAAATCAACGATACTTACTGTATTTCCATTTCCACTTCCTACACCGTCTGGACCACCATAATTGTTGACGTATCCAATGTTTTTATCATGGTTGATGACCATACCAGAAGGACCATCAAAGCCTTGAATCACACCACTGACTAGATTGGTTTTAGTATTGATGATACTGACTGTTGAACTGTTAGAATTCGTAGCGTATGCTTTCGTGGACTGTTTATTAAGAGTGATTGTATACACTTCGTTAAAGCTAGGATGTCTAATCGTTTTCTCAACAAGATTTGTCTTTAAATCGATGACACTAACAGTATGTTCATTGATAATATCATAATTATTTACATTTGCAATATAAGCTGTGCGGCTATTGGGAGTTATTGCGATTCCTCCTGGATTTACACCTGTCGCAATAGTTGCAACAACAGTGTTGGAATGATCTGCATATGTTTTTGAATGTATGGCTAAAAAGTGTAACAAACCGAACAAGCAAATTATTAGAAATTTTTTTTGCATAATATTGTTCTAGTAAAATTTATTTGAATTAAATGTTTAATGGCAGAACGATAAAAACAATGCAAGAAGTAATTTATTTAGTGTCTTTATAGTTGAATAAATATTTATTATTAACTCTATGAATTGTGAGGGTCTTAGAGGTGTTTTTTATCAAATAACTCGATACCTAACTTTAGCTTGAAGTTAAATGAGTTGACGAAATTTTAAAAAAAAATTAAACACTATTTTTTAAATATTGATCTATATTTGATTTCTTGTTATTCAAACTCATCATTTTTTATCTAGAGGCAAAGTGAAGAATATAAATAAAAATTTAAGTGTTTTTCTATTTTTGTTAATATTTACAAACTTTAATCTAGAAGCTGTACCAGTAATTAATGTGATTGGTGATAGTCATTCACATGCATTTAAAAGAATTCCAAGGTGTTTAGTGCATCATGTAGGCCCTGTGAAAATGCACAGATTTGGTCTAAATGCTTTGCTAACCTTAATATTCAAAATTTAGAGCTATTTAAAAATCAAATACTGGTTTTTGCTTTTGGTGAAATTGATGTGAGATGTCATATCGGAAAACAAAGAGATATAAATGAACGAGATCTAGATGAAATTATTGAAACATTAGCTATAAATTATATTAACAGGATTTTGCTCAATCAATGGCAGTATATGCCTCTTTTATGCATTGTTTATTCTGTCATACCACCCACAGATATTTGTTTTAATCCTGATTTTCCATTTTATGGAACAATTGAGGATCGTATAATGATTTCAAAGAAATTAAATGCAAGATTAGCAGCTTTATGCAGTCAAGTAAAAATTGAATTCCTTGATGTTTATGATGAATATGCAAATTTGGATGGAACTTTAAATACCCAATATAGTGATGGATGTGTTCATATTAACCCTACTTGTTATCCCGCAATTGCTTTAAAATTAATAAACATTTTATTGAAAAATAAAATTATTTAACAAAAATATATTATTTTTTCTTTTATCACTCTTTCACTCAAAATTACACTATTATAAAAATTTTTTTTAATACATTTAAATAATTCTCTTTTCGAACCTTTTCTGAAATCCCGTAGAAGGATTTGAGGAGAATTTTAAAAAATAATTTTCTCTGGCGTAAGTAGATTATTCATCTAATAAGCCAATAAAATTAAAAAGGTTTTCCATTAGTTTTAATTTTTGCTTGATTCCAAAAATCCATTAATTTATCAAAAGATTGCTTATGCAAGTTTTTATAACCTTCATTCTGAGCTAGCAAAACAACTGTATCGTATCTTTTTTGAAATTTCTCAATACTTTTTTGAAGTGTTTCATGAGGATCCAATTTGCAAAAGACAGCTAAACTAATAGCTGCTTGTATAAGGTCTCCAATTTCTTCTTGTAAATGCAATAAATTTTCATTAACCCAAGCTTCTTGAATCTCATCGCACTCACTGTTTATTTGATCCATTAATTGTTGAAAATTTTCCCAATAAAAACCAAATTCTTTAGCTTCTAATTCTTGCTGTTCAACTTGCTTTAAAAGACATTGATGGTGAATGTTTGTTTCTTGCATTAATTATCTCCCGTTATTAGTGAACTGAATTAACGTATTTAAGATTTCGTATACTTTCAGTTTTTGTTCTTGTCGTGCTATGTTCCATGCTTCATTAATTTCTTCACGGTTTGAAGTAGCGAACCTGATTAAAAAATTTTGGACAAAATTAATATATCTCCATTCTTGTTTAGGTACAGCAGGTGTAATTTTACATTTTGATATTCTTCCTGCCACATTTTTGTAAAGTGTTTATATTGTGGTGGATCATCTATCAGCCATTTCATTTAACTAATCATTTTCAAAAGCAGTGAAAATGAAAATGAGGACCAATTAATTACTTAAAAAATAATTCTTTCCAGATTTAGCTCATGATTTTCAGGATACTTTGATATAATATAGCCCAGACTAAAGTCTAGGCTACATTTTTTTCGACTTTATCGAAGTTTTTAGCATTGGCTAGATTCACCTTAACTGAAGCGTCATTTTAAAAGATCTTTTCCTAGAAACCAAATGACTTTCACTTTCCATTGAGTAGCCACACCACTTCTGGAGATAAACTAAAGATCAAGCCAATTTTTGAGGTATATTTGAAAGAAGTATTTCTTTAAGAACATTTTCCGTCCATAAAGTTCCATTAATGTCGTATTGCCCTAAATAAATAATATTTCTTCTACCTGTATTGCCAACTGATCCAGGACTTCTTGAATATAAAGTAATTGATATGCCATTGATAGGAAATTTAGACATAAGTGGCTCATTTTTGTCTTCATAATCTTTTTTTGTTTCATACAATATTAGTTGTGAAGGGTTTCCTAAAGAAAATTCAACGAAAAAATAAGTTTTGAATAAATTCTCTAATTGTTCTTGTGAAGTAATGATCTCATCTGGATTCAAACATATCTTGTTTGAATAGATAGATGATTGTGGATTGATTGATGAGAGCTCCATTTATTAATCCTTAATTTGCTTATCCCTAATGTGATTCTTCCCGATAAATTTTTTTGACATTTTATTTTTAAAATTATTTTAAAATAATTAAAAGTATGAAATTGAATTTTTTATTATGTTTTTTACGTTATAAAATATGATTGACTTTTATATATTTTGCAGGCAGAATTTGCCTATAATTTATATTAAATACTTCATACGCATCGAGAGGTGAGTGCTATTTCGTCTAGGAGCAGTTTTTCGTGAAGCCTAAGCTATATTTTGCTGATGAACATGACATTGATCTTTCACTGATTGACTCAGATGCTCTATTTATCCTTGAAAAATTACATCAAGCGGGATTTATTGCTTATTTAGTAGGAGGGAGCGTTCGCGATCTTTTATTGAAAAAACACCCCAAAGATTTTGATATTTCCACTTCAGCTCGCCCAGAAGAAATAAAATCTATTTTCCAAAGACGATGTATTTTAATTGGTCGTCGTTTTCGATTAGCTCATATTCGGTTTGGTCATAAAATCATTGAAGTTTCTACTTTTCGGTCAGGAGAAAATATCACTGGGGACCTTATTGTTCATGATAATGAATGGGGAACACCTGAAGAAGATGTTCTTCGTCGAGATTTCACAATTAATGGGTTGTTTTACGATTCAGCAAACCAAACTGTGATTGATTATGTTGGAGGATGGGAAGATATTCAACAACATACATTACGTGTCATTGGTGAGCCCGAAATTCGATTTAAACAAGATCCAGTCCGAATGTTGCGCTTGGTAAAGTTTGAAGCAAGATTTGGTTTTAATATAGAAGCAAATACGGAAAAAGCTATTTACTTATTTAAGCAAGAAATTGTTAAAAGTTCTCAAGCAAGAGTTTTAGAAGAAATTTTTCGAATGCTAGAATCGGGTTCAGCATCACCTTTTTTTCAACTACTCGGTAAGTATGGTTTTTTTGAAATATTATTTTCGAAATTAATGAAAATATTGCACACCAAGCATGGTAAGCGTATTTTTCATTATCTTTCTTGTGCCGATAAAATTCATTTACATAAAAGAAAGCAGCTATTAGACCGTTCTCTTTTGACATCCTGTTTTATTTTTCCAATATTAGAATATGAAATAGATAAAGTTTTCTTGAAAAAAAATCATGTTCCGCATTTAGGCGATATCATTTTAATGGCATCAAAACTGATTAAAGAATTTTTAGTTCATGATTTCCCTCATTTTCCAAGACGAATCAGTTCTTCAATGATTTCAATATTAGTTGGACAATATCGATTAACGCCTATTGGGAAACGACATTACCGTGAAAAACTTTATCGTCATAAAGATTTTAATTTTGCATTAAAATTTTTAAAAATTAGAGCATTAGTTGATGAAAAATGGGTTGATGTTTATTCAAACATTCGTGAGCAATCTCTTCAGCATATTCAACATGGACCTAAAAAACACCATCATCCCCCTCCAAAACGTGATTTGCAGTTAACTAGTAATCCTTCTCAGGAAAATCTTAATGATGTTCCTGTGTAATTAAATACACTTCAAAGTAATTAGGAGAGTCTTTTGGATATTTTATATTCTGTAGTAATTCCATTAAAAAATGAATCTGGAAACATCATCGATTTAATTCATGAATTAGAACCTATCATGGATAATTTAACCAAAAATTGGGAATTAATCTGCATTGATGATGGATCAACAGATGGCACTACAGAGATATTAACTACTTTGTTGAATGAGAAATCATTTTTAAAAGTATTATTTTTTCAAAAAAATTACGGTCAGTCTAGTGCATTTGAAGCAGGTTTTAAAGCTGCAAAAGGGGAGTTTGTGATTACTCTTGATGGAGACCGTCAAAATGATCCAGCTGATATTCCAACATTAGTTAACCTTATCCAACAAGCCGATTTAGTGTGTGGCATTAGAAAAAAAAGAAAAGATAATTTAACAAAACGACTAACGTCAAAAATTGCAAATAAAGTGCGTAAATGGTTTTGTGAAGATGGGGTAGAGGATACGGGTTGCTCTCTTAAAATTTATCGTAAAAATTGCCTTGAAAATATTAAAATGTACGACGGTATGCATCGTTTTCTTCCTGCATTATTTAAAATTGAAGGGTATCGTATTTTGCAAACGGCAGTTAATCATCGCGAAAGAGTTAAGGGTGTGAGTCATTATACATTTTTTAATCGATCATTTAATACTTTAGCAGATTTATGGGCTGTCCGTTGGATGAAAAAGCGGCATTTAAATTACTCATTAAAACACGAGCCATCATCTTCAAGAGGTGATGGATTTCAGTTATAGGTTACTTTGTGGATGATTGGCGTGTTGTTCTTTATCCTTTAGGTTTCTTATCAGCTATTGCTTTTGGTTTAAGGTTTATTATACAATGGCTACAGAGCGAAAAAGCTCGTAAAAGTATTGTGACACCATTATTTTGGAAAATTTCTTTAATAGGTAATATCCTATTAATGATTCACAGCTTTATACAAATTCAATTTCATATCAGTGTCATTCAAGCTTTAAACGCGGTGGTTTCATGGCGAAATTTAAATCTTATGCAAACAAAAAGTAAACCTGTAACTAAAAACAGAGTTATCGCATATTTTTTTGCGGCTATTTGTTTTACATCTTTAGCTTTTTGGTTACAGGAGGCATTTTTTTCACACGATTCAAATTGGTATAGAACTCCTTTGGCCCCATGGCAAACGACTCAAGGAATTTCTCCTTCTTTTTTTTGGAATTTTTTTGGAACAGTAGGATATTGTTTGTTCTCTAGCCGTTTTTGGATTCAGTGGTGGTATGCAGAAAAAGCACAGACAAGTGTTTTGCCTCTTTTATTTTGGTGGCTTAGTCTCAGTGGGGCTCTTATTTCGATCATCTATTTTATTTATATAAAAGATAGTGTAAATATTATTGGCATGGCTTTTGGGATTGTTCCTTATATAAGAAATATTATTATTTTAAATAAAACATAGATTAGATCAACGTGAGTAAAAAGTTTTTTATTTTTGCCGGTGAAGCAAGCGGTGATCTTCATGGAAGTCGCCTGATTCAGGCTATGCATGAAAAAAATCCTTCAATTATATTTTTTGGTGTAGGTGGACCTAGGATTAGACAGGAAAAGTTTTCCTGCATAACTAAAATGGAACTCTTTCAAGTTATGGGGTTTACAGATGTATTTAAAGCACTGCCTAGACTTGTAAAATTATTTTATTTCATAAGAAATCAAATCATTTTAGAGCAACCAGATGCAGTCATTTTAATTGATTATCCAGGATTTAATTTACGATTGGCACGCTCATTACGTAAAAAAGGATATCGAGGAAAAATTATTCAATACATTTGTCCAACTGTTTGGGCGCATGGA
>JAUXSJ010000043.1 GCA_030679615.1 Parachlamydiaceae bacterium
TTTAAATCGCTGTGTTTCAATAAAAAAAAAGATTTTTAGGTTGATGCGAATGTGACTGAAAGTAATGCCTGTGACTTAGAAACTGGAGTATTTAAGCAAAGCCCTAAACAAATGACTTTATCTCTAAAAAAATCTGCAGAAATTAGTCAAAGGCGTAAAAGCTTCTCTTTTTGTTCAACTATGACTATTCTGACATTCAACCAAAATCGTGCAGAAAAAAAACTTTTAACATCGCTAAAAGAATTCTTTCAACAAAAAATGAAGTACGTAAATTATATGATCACCTTATTGCTAAAAGTAACAATAATAAAATGATTTAATTATAAATTTTTTTTAGATTTATTTGATATGGATATAAAAATAAAAGTCATTCCAAACTCTTCTGTCAATGCAATTATTAGCTTTAAAGAAGATATTTTAAAAGTCAAAGTGACTGCTGTACCAGAAAAAGGATTAGCAAATATCGCTTTAATAAACCTCCTAAGCAAAATATTTAAAATTCCCAAATCATCAATAACTGTTCTGAAAGGAAAATCCTCTTCAACCAAAATTATACGATTTGATGGAATGTCTAAAGATGACGTCTATACAATATTAAATTCTTTTTATGAATCATGACATAAACAAATCTAATAATCATAAATTTCAAACAGATTAAAAAATTGAGTTTTTTCATAACTTAAGCGTAGGACAATATCATCAATTTAAGCGACAATGGCGTGAAAATTAATCACTTAGATCACAGAGATAACTGAGAAGGAATGAGAAAATTGAGAAAGTAAAACCTTAATACTATAAATATTCATCAAAATTTGAAGAACGATCTTTTTTATAAACAATATGAATCAATCCCAAGAAGAGAAAGTTAATAGATAAAAAATTCTTGTAATCTATCTATTAAAGGATTAAAGATTTGTTTATAAAACTGGAGGGTTCTATGAAGGATAAGTTTAAATATCATCGTTTAGATAAAGCTGAAGCGGCTGTTTTACTCATAGACCATCAGACAGGCTTGATCAACTTAGTTCAAGACTATACTCCTAACGAATTTCGTAATAATGTTTTAGCTTTAACGAATATTGCACATTACTTCAAATTACCTACTATACTGACAACCAGCTTCGAAGAAGGCCCAAACGGACCCTTGGTTCCAGAAATAAGAGATATACTTCCTAATGCCGCTTATATTCCTCGTCCAGGACAAATTAATGCTTGGGATAATGAAGATTTTGTGAAAGCAGTCAAAGCGACAAAAAGAAAACAATTGATTATTGCTGGAGTTGTGACTGATGTCTGCGTTGCTTTTCCGACTCTTTCTGCTCTTGAAGAAGGTTTTGAAGTTTTTGTATGCGTAGATGCATCTGGAACAATCAATAAAGACATGCGAGAAGCTGCTCTAATGAGAATGATCCATGCAGGTGCACAAACAATGAGTTGGTTTAGCATAGCATCAGAATTGCATAGGGATTGGAGAAATGATGTTGAAGGTCTTGCAAACATCCTCTCAAATCATGTTCCGAATTATCGAAATCTTATAAATAGTTATCAGCAAAAAAAATGACCAAACATTAAGGTTTGATTTCAATTCATGGTGATCACATAAAAATCTTTTCTTTGATCGCTTTTATAAATAAGAAATCGATATGTTTGATTTTTACTATTTTTAATACTTAAGTTCTTGCACAGAGTGATGATATCCAAAAACGATGCTGAACAATATTTAAAGAACAACTCTTGAAAAAGTAATAATATAGAAGGGGCAATGAAATATGTATAGTAGCAATGTGAACAGTAGCGCTAGAACAGTGCACCCTATAGAAATCTCGGATTTAAAAGGAAGGAAGTTAACCGAAGAAGATATTAATAAAAAAATATTTAGAATTGCTCCCAATTCACTGTTTCGTGATAATAGCTTTGTACCTGAAAAAATTGAAGACATCAAAAAAGCATATACATTTAAAGGGTTTAAATATAAAAAAAAAGAAAAATTTATAACATATATGCGTGATTCTTCCAAGCGAGAATTTTCAGCCAATTCCATTCATACATTTTATTTTGATCACTTAGATGATGATAAATGGATAACAGTAGATGAAGCTAAAAATCAAGGTTTGATATTGGATTAAAAATATCGACTTTAAAGCAATTTTTTTTTAATCAAACAAACCCATTAAAAAAAGATAATTAATTTTAGATATTATCATTCTTAGAATCCTTATCAGTGTTCAAATTTTTTTATTCTGACTTTAAATGAACTTGATTAAGATGACTAATATCTAAATTCATCTATAACTTTTATTCTTTTAGAAATACTCATTAAGACATTGAATTTTATTTTACGATTTGACTTCTAGGTAACTCAATTATTGCTTAAAGTTCCTACATTAATTTCAAAGAAGCGTTATCGAGAATATTTTTTCTATTCGATTATTACCGACAATAACGCTTAAGAGCTAAATGCAGATCTTGAAACTGTTCACTTTTGATAATTTCGAATTTATCGCTCAAATCCTTTACAGAATTTAAAATACCATTAGGCAAAGGGGCTAAAATTTTTTGCCATTGATCAATCGTTAAACTTTCAAAAAAGCTTTTTGCTTCTTCCTCAGACATTACGCTCAAAACTAAAAAGAAACCAAACAAGGTAAAAGCACCCACCTTTCCCTGTAAAGGAGCAAGCTGGGATAAAATAGCATTTCGTTTATTAACAGGAATCGTTTCTGTGAGGATTTTTATAGTCTTATAATAAAACTTATTTGTCATTCCATATACGTTAACAAAAATGTGCATTTCTTTAAAAAAGATATACAAGTCAGTTTGTGATTTTATCATTTCATTTGACAATGATGAAAGTGAAGATACCATTTCGTAAATTTCTGGATAAATTCTCATATTTTTCTGCATAAAAATAGTGCGAATACAAGTGATCACATGATCCCGATCTTCTTTTGTAAGTTTTGTAATATTACTTAATAATTCGTTTAAATAACTCGTTATGGTATTATTTTTCAAAACTTGACATAGCTTGATGCATAAGCTTTCACGTTCATCGCTAGGAATTTTTAAAATATTAGAAAACAATTTCTGATTCTCACACCTTTCATTTGTCCGAAAATCCAGTTTATCCATTACGGCAATAAATTCCTTCTTATAAATTTTTAGCGGAAGCAGGTGCGGTGTATCTTTTTTTGATGAGATCAGCAATCGCATGTTTACTCTGAATAGCAGAAAGAGAACGATCATTTTCTATTCGAGCTGCAGCATCAGCTAAGTTGTCATCTTTGATATGGACCCTAAACCAATCAGAATAATCTTTTCGTCGAAGGTGATGCATCCAAGTTTCATCATCGACTCCCTCTGCTATTTGTAAAAAAATCATTAAATTTTGCACTCTCAAATTTAACGCATCTTTAGGTCCACGAAAATAAAAGCAGAACTCGTCGCTAAGGTCACCTTCTGCATATTTTCGAGTATGACGTTTATGTTGCTGCTTGGGTTTATCAGGCTTTATCGTTTTAATTATGCTGATAGGTAATCGCTGCCAAATAAGCACTTCATTATCAGAAGGTGCTTTAATAGATGAACTAGGTAAGGGCTCTCCAATGATTTGACTCACTTTTTCGAGGATAGTTAATGCTTGAGGCCCTAAAGCGATGATGATAGTTAGAGTTTTTAAAGCATCAGCTGCGATTTCGTCAGGATGTACAGTGATTAAAATTGTACCCTCTTTTGGTAATGGAACAGATATGTGATTTTGTGCTGCAGGGATTAAATGATGTGCCTCGTCAATTATAAGCCAATGTGGACGCCCTGTACTCGCTTTCAGACTAAGTAATTTTGGGGCAAGCTGGACAAAAAAAGAAGGTCGATCATTGAGATCTACTCCAAGTGTGTTCACAACAACATTATGTGCAGGATCCTGCAATAGCTCGATAACCTGTTCCTGTATAGGAGCTAATTTGACCCCACCTACTCCTAGGGCATTTTCTAATTTTTCATAATCTCCCTCAGGATCAAATATACAGAATTGAAAACCATTGGCTGCCATTTTTTCTGTAAGAGCCGTTGATAGAGTAGATTTACCTATACCCGAATTTCCTGCAATCAATACTCGATCAACAGGATTTAGATCAAAAGAGTCATTCCCATCTGTTCCAACAGAGATTTTGTTTCTCATTTTAGCTACAAATACATTTTCATCTTTTAATAACTGCCCTATAACCTCTTCGACTCCTTTACCATATGCACCACTCGTGACTAACCCCAAGCTTTGTTTAACCGCCTCAATCGCATTAGATACAGCCATACCTATCCCAACTTTACGTAAAAAAGTATGGTCATTTTCTGCATCCCCTATGCCTATAACATTATGCATGGAAAGCCCTAGCTCTTTGAGTGTGGCTGTTAAACCTGTGGCTTTGTTTACACCACTTGGTAAAATCATGACTGCCCCTTTGTTAAAAACGATCTCTAGCGCTAATCCCATATCACGAATCACTTCGAGCACTTTGATTTCTTGTGGTTCTTGAGTCTCTATTATGACCTTACCTTTTCTAAGAGGCGAAATGCCACAGTCATAAAGCTCTTCTAAAAATTGTTCCGGGGGTGGCTCTGCAAGTATACGCTGGTTCTCGGTTTGAGGCGTGTAGAGGAGAGCGCCGTTTTCAGCTACAATAAGGTCAAAGAGGTCAAATCGATTAAATACCTGCTTAAGATCATCTAATTGACGGCCTGTAACCATAATGAGTTTACGTCCGGAAGCTTTAATTGCTATGAGTGCATTAATGGTTTCAGTTGTGACAATTCCTTCACATGCTATAGTGCCGTCGTAATCTAATGCTAAAGCCATAAAATACATGTTATCTCCCTACAATTTTGAATATTTGAGGAAATCATTTCACTTTCAGTCAACATCTCTGATCTGACATAGAATCAACGTTTTCCCTTAAAGCTTTCAAAAAAATTAAGATGTCCTAAATAAAGACATTGTCTTCCTTTGACTTTTGCCATTTAATTCCAATTTCTAAAAGGAAATTTTAAATTTCATCATTAAAACGAATATATTCATGCAAAATCAACCCATGTTTCATTCCATTCTATTCTTTAATCGACTGTATATGAGATTCAAACGCAAATCAGCATTACTTATGAAATTTACTCAAACTAGATTTAACAAAAACGATTCTCTGTAAACATCTTACATATATCAATTTTTGAAAATAAATCACAATTTATATAGCTCTGCCCAGACTCTCAACTTATGGGACCAAAAAAGATGTATAGTAACTTCAGAGAAGTCAGAATCTTTAATCTTTCTAATAATAAAAAATTTTTTTATATAGATATTATAAACTAAATATCCCATTAAATAGATATATTTAAATTTGATTTTAGCTTTAATGGATTTAATAAAATGTTTTCTCAAGCTGTTTACAGAATTTCGATAGGTTTAATTTTAACTTTTATATTTTCATTTTCATTACCAGCACTAGGTGATGATACGCAAGTATATGCAGAACAAGTTGAAAATTTAAAGAAAACTGTTGCATTACAAAAATGCCGAAAAACACGAAATAAACCTTCTCCTCCAACTCTGCCACGAAATTTTAGTTGGACCGGCCGATATGTTGTTCCTGATATTGTAGACCCAAGAACTGGAGAATTAGGTATTGATGTTCCTTTCACATGGTGTGGAAATGATGGCGATGTTCAGATGATAGCTGGAGGAGAAAATTATCCAATTTATTTTACAAATTTTATTTATCAAAACTATCTCTATACATATACCTATAAATGGCCTGGTCTTCAACCTGAATTTCTCCCACCATTAGAATCTTGTGCACCGCTATTTAAATTTACTTTAGCAGATCTAAATGCTTTATTAGCCACTGCAACATATGTGGGAAAGGCGACTCTTGAAAACGGTCAAAAGGTCAATCATTTTAGGCTTCCAATTGTCACACCACCTACGCAACCTCCTGGATTCTACCTACGTTTACCGCTAATTCTAGGAGATTTTTTTGTAGACAGAAATAATCCAAAAAAATTTTGGCAAGTCTTGCATTTTGGAATACAAAATCTCTATGCCCCTCATTTAGATGAATGGATTTTTATCCATAAATTTAAAAAATGCCCTGGTGAAATAATCTTACCACCATGTGTTTGATTAATTTAAAAAAAAGGACATTGCTATGAAAGAAAAACTCAAAGGAAAAGTTGCTATAGTCACAGGCGCTTCAAAAGGAATTGGAGCATCTATTGCTTTACATTTAGCCGAAAATGGCGCTGCAGTTGTAGTCAATTATTCATCAAGTAAAGAAGATGCTGAAAAAGTTGTTTCTACAATTACTCAAAATGGAGGTAAAGCAATAGCTATTCAGGCAAATCTCTTTCATCTTGAAGATATAAAAAAACTTTTCTTAGAATCTTTTCAAGCTTTTGGGAAAATTGACATTCTAATCAATAATGCAGGTGTTTACGAATTTAAATCCATTGAAGAGGTATCATTAGAGCATTATCACCACATTTTTGATTTAAATGTGAGAGGATTGCTTTTGGCAACGAAAGAATTCTTAAAGTATTCTGAAACATCTGGATGCATCATCAATATTAGTTCAATTGCCAGTACCTTAGCATCAGCCAATGCTTCCGTTTATAGCGCCAGTAAAGCAGCTGTAGATGCAATCACTAAATCTTTAAGTCAAGAACTAGGTCCTAGGAATATTCGCGTCAACAGCATTAATCCTGGAATGATTGAAACTGAAGGCACGTATTCAACTGGGATTTTGAAAAGTGATTTTCGTAAAGATTTTGAATCTCATGTACCTCTTGGAAGAATTGGTATTCCCTCAGATGTCGCACCTGCAGTGACTTTTATTGCATCTGATGAAGCTTCGTGGATTTCAGGAGAAACACTCTTCATTACAGGTGGATATAGATAATTTTTAAAAAAGGAAATTTCATGAGTTTTATTTCTATCAACAAAAAAAATGATGAAGACGTCCAAATTTATTATAAAGATTGGGGAAGTGGTCAACCTATTGTTTTTAGCCACGGTTGGCCATTAAGTGCAGATGCTTGGGAAGATCAAATGCTTTTCTTAGCCTCGCATGGATATCGTTGCATCGCTCATGATCGACGAGGACATGGGAGATCTAGTCAGCCATGGAATGGTAATAACATGGATACTTATGCAGATGACTTAGCAGAACTTGTTAACGCACTTGATTTAAAGAATGTGATCCATATTGGCCATTCCACAGGAGGGGGAGAAGTTGTACGTTATCTTTCTCGACATGGAACAAAACGCGCAACAAAAGCTATTTTAATCAGCGCTGTTCCTCCTCTGATGTTAAAAACGTTAGACAACCCTAATGGACTTTCTAAAGAGGTTTTTGATGAAATTCGTAAAAATGTACTTACTGATCGTTCACAATTTTTCAAAGATTTAACTATTCCTTTTTACAACGCAGACAAACTCCATTCTAAAGTATCACAAGGACTTAAAGATTCTTTTTGGTTACAAGGTATGCAAGGAGGATTTAAAGGACTTTATGACTGTATTCAAGCTTTTTCTGAAACAAATTTCACTGAAGATCTCAAAAAAATTGACATCCCCACATTAATTTTACATGGAGATGATGATCAGATTGTGCCAATAGGAAATTCAGCTTTACTTTCTTCTAAATTAATTAAAAACGCAGAACTAAAAATTTATAAGGGTGCCCCTCATGGATTATGTTCAACACATAAAGATCAAATAAATGAAGATTTATTAAATTTTATAGTTAATTAATTTAGCTTTAAAAATTAACAAAAATTAAATATTGACAATTTAACTTCATAGACTTTGACTGTATATCATTTACTTTACAAGGGTTGCTGAAGTATTGTTTTGATTTTCTTTATCTATCGATTTATTGATATTAATCAAAATATGTGTGCTTGTATCAATGGCTATCCTATCTAATGAGGAGATCATTATAATATCTCCTTGCTGCCAATTTTTAAACCGTCCGTTTTTCGAAAACCAAACTGACGCATCGCTTAGGACAATTCTCTTTCCACTTTTTGATATTTCTTGAATAATAGGTAAGTTAATTTCTTTCGAATAACCACTAATGATTGTTGCGCTGATTTCCTCGCTATTTTGTAAATTACTTAATTTATATTCTTCATCATTAAAATCGAATTTCAAATTATCACCAATTTGCCAATCAAGTTTTGGCTGAGAACATTTCCAAATTGTATTATTATTTAACTCAACCATAAATGAATCATTTCCTTG
>JAUXSJ010000044.1 GCA_030679615.1 Parachlamydiaceae bacterium
TTTAAATATGCTTTTCCCCTTCTTTTGCGCTCTCTTCGATTCTGCGTTTAATGTAATTATTTATGATTCCCTATCCTGCCGCTGAAAGCGATCCTTCCTATCTTGTTTTTTTATTGTTAGCGTGAATTAGGTTGATACCTATGCCGAAACGATCACAGATTGCTTTGACCCAAGTATTTAGGCTCTTTGCGCAACATGAGGTACATAAAATCATTGATGTTAATTGAAGAGTGATTGGTCGCGTACTTGAACAAATATTTTTATTTCAAGAGCGCATCCGCTCTACTGTTTTAACTATAATACGAACAGCTTCATCAATCTCATCAACCGTTGTGGTTCGACCCACTGAAAAACGAATAGAAGAATTTACACGCGATAAAGGATAACTCATTCCTAATAATATTCGAGATGGTTCTAAAGCACCTGATGAACAAGCCGATCCATGACTAACAGAAATTCCAGCCATATCTAAATTCATTAAAAGGGATTCTCCATCTACTCCTAAAAATGCTAAATTAGTTGTATTGCATATCCGTGGGCCCGAACCATTGATTACAACATTTGGTAGCTTAGCCAATAGTTCTTTTTCTAATCGATCTCTCATTAGCGTCATGTGTGAAATATGTTCTTTTTGATGGTCTTCTAAAATCGAAATGGATTCACTCAAAGCAACAATTCCAGGTAGATTTTCAGTGCCTGGACGATAGTTACCTTCTTGATTACCGCCTTGCATGAGAGGAATTAATTTTACATTTGAACGACAATAGAAAAATCCTATGCCTTTTGGTGCGTGAATTTTATGTCCGCTAAAAAAAATAGCCGATACACCCTCTGGGATATGAATTTGTTCTTTTCCTAACCAAGCTACCCCGTCTACAATAAAAGGAATTTGATGCTTAATAGCGATTTTAGCAATAGATTCAATATCGGTCTTTACCCCAGTTTCATTATTGACCGCCATTAAACAAATAAGCCCTGTATGATCTCGTATAGCTGATTCTACATCTTTGGGTTGAATCGCACCTAATTCACTTGAAGGTAAAAAACTAACAGACGTTCCTTTTTTCTCTGTTTCTTTTAAAGTTTCATAGATACAGGAATGTTCGATTGAAGAGGAGATCACATGACAGTTTGGATTTTTTTTAATAATGCCTTCAATGAGAGACGCTGCACATTCAGTCCCACCTGACGTGAAATAAATTTCATTGGGTTTAACTTGAAGAAATTTTGCAATAATCTTTCTACTGGTTTCTAATTTTTGCCGACATTTTTTTCCATGAAAATGAGTGCTAGAGGGGTTTCCAATCTCTTCTTTTAATTCATGTATCAATGCATTTAATACCCGAGGATCAATAGGGGTACTTGCATTGTAATCAAGATATATGTGATTCATAGTATTTTATAATTTTAGACTTTGAGCAAAACGAGAGTAATGTTATCGAATCCACCCTTTAGTTTTGCTTGTTCAACTAAATGAGGGATCACGTTTTCTGGCGAATGAGTAGATAAAATATTTGCAATTTCTGAAGGTGATAAAAGATCGCTTAAACCATCTGTGCACATTAAATAAATATCCCCTTCCTGAATAGGTAGGTGTTTGACTGTTGGTTTAACATTAGCTTCGGTACCAATAGCTTTTGTAATAATGTTTTTGTAATGAAAATCTTCAGCTTGTTGTTCGCTAATTTGACCTAAATCGATTAATTCTCTTAATAAAGAATCATCATTGGTTAATTGATCCAAGTGATGATCACGATAACGATAAATGCGACTATCACCTACATGAGCATAAATCAATCCGTCCGTATGAATCAGGATGCAGCATAGCGTGGTCCCCATTCCTTTGAATTGGTTATTTTCATTTGCTTGTTGATGAATAAGAGAGTTTACCTCTTGGATTAATTGAAATAAAAAAGTTTTAGTTTCTTCCAGGCTTAGATTAGGATTGTATTTTTCTAGAAAGATTGTAGAAAGAAAATTGATACATGAAGTGGAGGCGATTTCTCCTGCTTGATGACCACCCATTCCGTCGGCTAAAAGATATAAATGCTCATCTTGAAGGACTTTCCAAGCATCTTCATTATTTTTGCGAACAAGCCCGATATCAGAAATTCCGTAGACTAGTACTTTATGTGACATTATTTGAAAGGCCATAAAATTTAGTATCGTCATTAAAGAACCATCAAAAATTTAAAATTCTCTTTTTGACAATTCTCACTTTTAGGAAATGATTTTAAATAATTTTATTTTACAAAAAGTAGTTTTAATTGAATAGACTATTCTCATTATTAGTCAATGAATCATGAATTTTCAGAATGACAAACATAAGCTTTAAGCCAGCTCGCCAGTTTAACGCAGACGGGGAGACGGGGAGTCGCAAAGAAGAACATTAAAATTGGGAAAATATAGATTTAAAATTTAAATGTTTTTATCTGCGACTACCCGTCTCCCCGTCTCTGCATTAAACTGGTGAGCTGGCTTAAAGCTTATGTTTGTCATTCTGTGAAATAAATTATATGTCCATCACAGATTCACATTCACAGGAACCTTCTATTTCATTTTCTATTTTTAGGAGTTTATATAACGACCACGAAGAGTTAAATCGATCCTGATTGCTTCGGCAATATTCATAAAAATCTTCAATGAATTTCACTCGCTCTTTATTGTAATTTGTTTTCCAATTGCAGTAAGAAGGTTTCCTAAGATCTCGTCCCCCAATTAAAAATTGTCTGCAAAGAATATCGTTTAGGCTAATTTTTTTTGCATTTTTCATAATATCAAACATGACCATAAAAGTAGATGTCCGACCTACTCCGGCTGAACAATGCATATGAATCCAATAATTAGAAGGTAATGTTTTAAAAAAATCTATAAACCGATCAACATTATCATCACTAGGTTGAACATGATCTGTCACTGGGATTCGAATATATTTAACTTTAGATGTTTTAGCCAATTGTTTTTCTGTTGATACAGTAGAAACATCAAAAGATGACATATCTGCTTTTGGAAGAGATTTCCCTTTAAAATCTTTTGAAAATTTTAATGCAATTTGTACTTTTTTTTGCTTTAAAATTGATGTTAAGAGTTTTTGCTCCTTTTTACATATTTGAGAGAGTGTTTTACCAACATTACCCCAATCTTTTATTCCATACCAACTGACAGCATCGCCATTAATAAAGCCATGGCTTTCTTGGCGTAAGTCTAATAGATAAAAATTTTGAGGGTGATTTAATTTTTCAAATAGTATTTTAAAAGATTTATCGGAAAATTGTCCACTTCCCGATAAATTTAACTGATCAAAACCTTCTCTTGTAGGTACGGTTTTACTTGTTTCAAAGAATACATCTTTAGTTGTACGAAATTCCTTAGGAAATTCAGGAATATTTTTCATGTTTAAAATTAATAAAGTATTTAATTCTTCTTTAGCAATGATTTGAGCATGAAAAAGAAGAATAAAATAAAATAAGTATAAACGAAAATGTCTTAACATATATTTATAAGATGAAAAATGATTTTTTTATAATATATCTAATAACTGATGATCAGGATTTTGCTTAACTGCGTATTGTTTTTCCCATTGTTCGGTAAATAAAACGATAGGTCGATCAGCTCGATCTTTTACAATGATTGAAGATGTAGGTTTTTTAAATGTACCGATTTCTCCAACTAACCATGCACTACATGAATAGGGTAGCGGGGTTAAAATTGTATCTACTCCATATTCATCTTTTAATCGATACTGCATCACTTCAAATTGCAATTGCCCGACGGCAGCAAAAATCAGATCCCCACTCATATCAAAAGGATGAAATAATTGAATAGCCCCTTCGTTACAAAGTTGAGAGACCCCTTTATCAAAAGATTTTCTCTTACCAACATCTTTAGGTTGTACGCGTGCAAAAATTTCAGGCTGAAACTGAGGTAGTGGTTTGAAGTTGAATCCTCCCGTTAAAGAAATGGTATCTCCAATCGAAAAAACACCAGGATTAATCACTCCTAGAATGTCACCAGGAAATGCATCATCAACTGTAGATCTTTCACCGGCAATCATTCCGTGTGGACGGGATAATCGAATTTCTCTTCCTAATCGATGGTGTTTCACACTCATATCTCTTTTAAATTGACCCGAACATATGCGTAAAAAAGCCATGCTATCTCGATGGTTTCTGTCCATGTTCGCTTGTAATTTGAAAACATAAGCACTAAATGGTGTTTGGACTGGATCAATCATGATTTCTTCGCCATTAGTCGCGTCTGCTTGACGTTTATGTGGCGGTGGGGCTAAAGCAATAAAAGCATCAAAGAAAGGTTCAACTCCAAAATTAGTGAGCGCGGATGCAAAAAAGACAGGAGTTACTTGACCTTCTAAAAATTTTTCATGAGAAAAAGGGTTTCCTGCCATTTCTAAGAGCTCTAATTCACTTTTTAATTCTTCAAATAAATGAGAAGGAATAAGTGTTTTAATTTCAGGATCATTAAAGGCGTAACGTGTTATAAGTGCTTTTTGGGCTCCACCTGTAGATGTTTTAGTGAAAAATAAATATTCTTTAGCGATGAGATCTACAACCCCAGTGAATTCTTTGGAGCTACCTATTGGCCAATTTAAAGGTGATGCTTGAATGCCTAATACATTCTCAACTTCATTCATTAAATCTAAAGGAGGGTGTCCAGGCATATCCATTTTATTAATGAAAGTAAGAACAGGAATTTTACGAAGACGACAGACCTCGAACAGTTTTCTTGTTTGCTTTTCAACGCCTTTAGCAGCGTCTATCACCATGATTGCGCAGTCAGCTGCAGTTAGAGTTCGATAAGTATCTTCTGAAAAATCTTCATGACCAGGTGTGTCAAGGACGTTAATAATCGTGTCTTTATAAGTGAATTGCATAGCGGAAGCTGTAATGGAAATTCCTCGTTCTTGTTCCATTGCCATCCAATCTGATGCTGCGGCTTTACGTCCTTTTCTTCCTCGAACCATTCCAGCAGTGTGAAGCATTCCAGAATAAAGTAATAGTTTTTCGGTTAGTGTAGTTTTTCCCGCATCTGGATGACTAATAATCGCGAAAGTTCGTCTTTTGGCACAAGCTTCAGCAAGTTGTTGATTTTGACTCATTTTAATCCATTTTATTTAACTTATTGACGATGATTATATAAGAATCCAAGTATTCGTTCATTACTTTTATTTTAGAAGGGACTCAAATATGATAAGTAAAAAAAACCACTCAATATAATAAAATTAATGAGTGATATCACTGACTCGACTTTAGGTTTTTTACTCAATCGCCATGCCTACATAATCCATTTTGGAGTGCGAAGGCCCTGCCCTTACAGATGGACACATCTTTTTCTTAACAACAACATTGATTAACGATTTTTTTGTAAATCAATAGTGTTAAGTAATTACTGGGCATAGCCGTTACTCCTTGAAAACAATTTAACGCAGAGGCGGGGAGATAGGGAGACGCAGAGAAGAAAGTTTATAATTATATTGTTTAAATGTTCTTCTCTGCGTCTCTCTGTCTCTCCGTCTCTGCGTTAAATTGTTTTCAAGGAGTAACGGTCTATCG
>JAUXSJ010000046.1 GCA_030679615.1 Parachlamydiaceae bacterium
AAAATCGTCGAATTCATGACCGAAACGATTCCAACTTTTCAACACCGTGTCAAGTTTAACTGCCCAGAAAATTTACTCGATCAATTTATTTATGACGATTCTGTTTTTATACTTAATCTTCGTGAAACACACCGCATTGATATGTACGAAGTTGAGATACAAATCAATGGGTATTTAAATGGAGTCACAGTTGATCTTTTATGGGATTGTCTTTCTTCAAAAAGAGCTTATATCGAATTAAATGCTCCCAAAAAGCAAAAGAAAAAGAAAAGTAAAAGCGATGATGGGAAAGGGGCACACAAATTTCTTGTTTTAGATCTAGAAAAGTTGGCTCCAGTGATTCAGATATTAGATGAAATTGGCATTAATGAATTAGATAATCACGTTGAACTTCGACCCTTATGGAGTTTAGCTAATTTAGATGTTGAACAATTTAAAGGCTTGCCCATTAAATATACGATAACTCCAAAGTTATTAGAAATTCAAAATCAAATGTTGGGTCATCTCCCTTTTGAAGCTAAAAAAGTACCAGATGTCATTCAGGCATCATTAAGAAATTACCAAACAGATGGAATACAGTGGTTAGAACGATTACGAAGTATGCATTTGAATGGGATTCTTGCGGATGACATGGGATTAGGTAAGACGCTTCAAGCAATTATTACTTTAACACAATATAAAATGGATTATAAAGATATCATTTCTTTGGTGGTATGTCCTACTTCTCTTGTATATAATTGGAAAGAAGAATTTGCTAAATTTAATCCAGGATTTAAAGTATTAGCAGTTGATGGAAATCCCGGGCAACGTAAAAAACTGTTGTCAGAAGTAGAAAAATTCGATATTGTAATCACCTCGTATACTCTTTTGCAAAAAGATATTGAATATTATCGATCGATTCCGTTTGGTTATGCGATATTAGATGAAGCACAGCATATTAAAAACAGAGGAACTCGAAATGCTCAATCTGTTAAAACGATTCAAGCTTCTCACCGATTAATTTTGACTGGAACTCCAATTGAAAATTCTTTAGATGAATTATGGAGTCTATTTGACTTTTTAATGCCTGGATTGTTAAGTAGTTATGATCGTTTTGTAGAAAAATACATTCGAAATTCTCCAACGATTCACCAGCAAATGGGTAAGAATTTAGATCATTTACGTAAAAAAGTTGCTCCCTTTATTTTACGTCGCATGAAAAAAGATGTATTAGATGACCTACCTCCCATTTCAGACATTGTTTATCATTGTCATTTGTCTGATTTGCAAAAAGAATTGTACCAATCATATGCAAAATCTGCACGAGAGGAGTTGTCGCAATTAGTACATAAAGAAGGATTTGAACGTGTCCAAATTCATGTGTTGGCCACTTTAACTCGACTAAAACAAATTTGTTGTCATCCTGCAATTTTTGCTAAAGATCAAGCAGAAGCAGGGGATTCAGCAAAATATGATTTATTATTAGACCTTTTACAGTCTCTTGTGGAAGGTCGACATCGAAGTGTGATTTTTAGTCAATACACTAAGATGTTAAATATTATTCGAGAGGATTTGGTTAAACAAGGAATTCGTTTTGAATATTTGGATGGTTCAAGTAAGAATCGCCAGCAGATTGTAAAAACATTTAATGAAGACGAAAGTATTCCAATTTTCCTTGTTTCATTAAAGGCTGGGGGATCAGGTTTAAATTTAGTTGGTGCAGATACTGTCATACATTATGACATGTGGTGGAATCCTGCAGTTGAAGCTCAAGCAACGGATAGAGTTTATCGAATTGGACAAAAAAAATCGGTGTCAAATTATAAGTTAATTACCTCGGATACAATTGAAGAAAAAATCTTAAAATTACATGAGCGAAAAAAAGGTTTATTAAAAGATGTTGTTAACCGAGATGAAGAAATGATGGCTAAACTAACATGGGAAGAAGTGTTGGAATTGCTACAAACCTAAGTTTTGATTTGTTTCAAGAATGAAATTCAAAACTAAAGGTTATAAATATAAGGATGTCTTAGTAAGGAAAATGAAATAATGAATAAAAAAAATAATTTTAATTTTAAAGATAGTTTACAGAATTTATATCGTTCAGCGTTTGGACAAATTACACGTTTTCGAGGAGTGTTTTCAAATGATATCGGTATCGATTTAGGAACCGCGAATACTCTTGTTTTTGTTCGGGGAAAGGGTATTGTTTTGGCTGAACCTTCAGTTGTTGCTGTAGATTCTGGGACCAATGAAGTTTTAGCTGTTGGTCATAAAGCTAAGGCGATGTTAGGAAAAACTCCAAGAAAGATTCATGCCGTTCGCCCAATGAAAGATGGTGTTATCGCCGATTTTGAAATTGCAGAAGGAATGTTGAAAGCATTAATTAAACGTGTGACTCCTTCAAGAAGTTTATTTAGACCTAAAATTTTAATTGCGGTACCTTCAGGTATTACTGGAGTCGAAAAAAGAGCGGTTGAAGATTCGGCTTTACATGCAGGGGCACAAGAAGTCTTTTTAATTGAAGAGCCTATGGCGGCAGCTATTGGTGTAGATCTTCCTGTTCATGAAGCTTGTGCAAGCATGATTATTGATATTGGGGGAGGAACGACAGAAATTGCAATTCTTTCTCTAGGGGGAATTGTTGAATCCAGATCATTGCGTATTGCAGGAGATGAATTTGATGACTGCATTATTAATTACATGCGTCGAACTTATAATTTGATGATTGGTCCTCGTACTGCTGAAGAAATTAAAATAACGATTGGATCAGCCTATCCTTTAGGAAGCAATGAATTAGAAATGGAAGTGCGTGGTCGAGATCAAGTTGCCGGTTTACCTGTGACGAAGCGGATTAACTCAGTAGAAATACGCGAGTGCTTAGCTGAACCTATTCAGCAAATTGTTGAAAGTGTGAAATTAACTTTAGAAAAATCTCCTCCCGAATTAGCGGCTGATTTAGTAGAAAGAGGAATGGTCTTAACAGGCGGTGGGGCTTTGATTAAAGGATTTGATAAAGCGCTCATTAAAGAAACAGGACTTTCCGTCATTGTTGCACCTAATCCACTTTTATCTGTTTGTTTGGGAACTGGAAAAGCCCTTGAATATTTGGATAAATATAAAAAGAGATAACTTCTATGTTATGGATAATAGCTTGTAAGGTCTAATGATAGCTAGTTTTGCTAGCTTGATAAGCTTTAAATGCGATGGTGTGCTAGGTGTCTGAAGGTAGTCAGGCCGTCTCGGCCTGAATCAGGTCGAGACGGCCTGACTACCTTAATGATATGACTAATTTTTAATTTCTGAGGTTGACTATGCATTTTGAAGAATTTGATTCCTGGGTTCAGTCTTTTGTCGATTTATGTCAACCTGAAGACGTGCATTATTGCAACGGATCGCAAAAAGAGTATCAACAATTATGCGATCTCCTTGTTAAAAATAACACCTTTATTCCATTAAATCCGTCGTTAAGACCCAATAGTTTTTTATGTCGTTCTGATCCGCAAGATGTGGCTAGGGTCGAGAATCGCACTTTTATTTGCTCTAAAAAAGAAGAAGATGCTGGTCCTACCAATCATTGGGTGGATCCGGCTGAAATGAAAGCGACATTATTAGAACGTTTTAAAGGTTGCATGAAAGGAAGAACGATGTATGTGATTCCTTTTAGTATGGGTCCTTTAGGTTCTCCCTTATCTGAGTTGGGTATTCAACTAACTGATTCTCCTTACGTTGTTTGTAGTATGAAAATTATGACCCGAATGGGTGAAAAAGTTTGGGATGAAATTAAAAAAAAGGGTTTTATACCCTGTCGGCACTCAGTTGGCTTTCCTTTAGACAATGGCGTTAAAGATGTACCATGGCCATGCAATTCAGAAAAATACATTGTACATTTTCCAGAAACACGAGAGATTTGGTCCTTTGGAAGTGGATATGGGGGAAATGCTCTTCTTGGTAAAAAATCCTTTGCTTTAAGAATTGCATCTATCATGGCACGTGATGAGGGGTGGTTGGCAGAACACATGCTCATTATGGGTGTGACAAATCCAGCTGGAGAAAAAAAATATTTTGCGGCCGCGTTTCCAAGTTCATGTGGAAAAACTAACCTAGCTATGATGACGCCCACATTACCTGGATGGAAGATAGAAACCGTTGGGGATGATATTGCTTGGATGCGTTTTGGGTCAGACGGAAAATTACATGCTATTAACCCTGAAGCAGGATTTTTTGGAGTGGCTCCTGGAACATCGATGGATTCGAATCCGAATGCAATGAAATCATTAACCCATAATACGATTTTCACCAATGTAGCTTTAACGGATGATGGAGATGTTTGGTGGGAAGGGATGACTAAAGAACCCCCCTTACATTTGATAAATTGGCTAGGTCACGATTGGACACCAGCTTCAGTTGAAAAAGCAGCTCACCCAAATGCACGTTTTACAGTATCAGCCTCACAATGTCCTGTCATAGATTCCGAGTGGGAAAATCCAGAAGGGGTTCCAATTGATGCGATTTTATTTGGTGGAAGAAGAAGTGATGTGATTCCGTTGGTTTGCGAATCGTTTGATTGGGCACATGGAACATTTTACGGCGCTACAGTGTCCTCTGAAACAACAGCGGCCGCTGAAGGACAAATGGGGCGATTGCGGCATGATCCCTTTGCGATGCTTCCGTTTTGTGGATATAACATGGGGGATTATTTTAGTCATTGGTTAAAAATGGGTGAAAATAAAAATTCTTCAAAACTTCCTCGAATTTATTCAGTGAATTGGTTTAGAAAAAATAAAGACGGGAAATACATATGGCCTGGGTTTGGAGAAAACTCAAGAGTTTTAAAATGGATATTTGAAAGAACGAATGGACAACAACAAGGTATTGAAACGCCGATTGGAGTTATTCCTACCAAGAATGGACTTGATACGCAAAATTTAAAATTAAATGATGATGCAAAAGATGAATTATTTAATATTGATCAAAATGCCTGGTTGGAAGAAACAGAAGAAATAGAACATTATTTAGCAATGTTTGGCTCACGCCTACCTGTGGGTATAAAGCAACAGCTTGAAAACCTTAAGAGCAGATTGCATAAAGGACAATAGGGACACAAGGGACACAAGGGACACAAGGGACACAAGGGACACAAGGGACACAAGGGACACAATATTTTAAAGACTTGACATTTGTTTATAAAGCCTTTATTTTTTTGTCCCTTGAGTCCCTTGAGTCCCTTGAGTCCCTTGAG
>JAUXSJ010000066.1 GCA_030679615.1 Parachlamydiaceae bacterium
CTGTTTGCAATTTAAGCCTTTCAGGCTAATTAAGTCTCTGAATTTCAATAAACAAGAGATTTTTAACCCGATGCGTATGAGATAGGCAGGATAATCAAGCTTTCTAAAAAAGCGTCATTATCCTGCCTATCTTGTTTTATAAGTAACTTATGCCTGTTTATCTTATAATTTTTTATAAGCCCAACATCATTGTTGTTGGTCGCTTACTTTTAATATTCGATAGGTAATGAAATCTCGTTTGAAGAATATGTTAAAACTTCCATGATGATATTAGAAATTCTTTCATTAAGCGGAGACTCTTTTGTCAATTCAGCAAACCAGAAACCTACGTTTGCACTATCTAAAGGATTGTTTGCTTGAGTAATTTTAAGCGCAAATCCATACGTTTTTCCTTCAGGACTTTTAAAAAGATAAAAAGCTCCTGTTAAGTCATTTTCTATCGCCTCACAATTTAATGGACGATTAAAAAGATTTTTTGGATAATTTATTAATTCTTGATTGTAAATACTCTGCTGAGTTTCATTTCTTTTGTTTATACCATTCTGTGGATAAGCAATGTATAAAGTACCACCTTTAAATAAAAAATCTCTCACAATTATTTTTCGAGCATGCACAGTAAAAGAACGTAATGGATCATTTTCTACCGATGGATGCATAGTTTCAGAGAAGCTTTCATCTTTTTTTGAGGGACTACCTTCCAGACAAAGAGGTGTAGCAGGTTCGGCTGTGTGAATTACTCCTGTTAATGATGATATTTCTTGGCCCAGTTCATTTGCCAAAACTTGTTCGATAATTCCTTGCAAAGTTACAAAATAAGGTCTGACATCTCTGTCTGCTGCGTTCGTTTCAATCACAACACCATTTTCAACAAGTGTATTCCAATAATTTTTAAGACCAGGTTTTAGGATATCGAACTCAGCAGAATTTAAACCTGGATAATTTTGAGAATGATCAATTACATCTGTTACTTTTTTATGAATACTTTCAATAAACGGATCTTTATCTGTTATTGTTCCCGCTATTGCACTGAATCCAATACCGATGCTTAATAAGCTGTTCATAATTTCCTCTAATCTTATAAATTTGAAATTAAATTGTTATAATTCAATGATTTTAGTAAATGCTTATGATAAAATCAATAGATATGTAAATGTTCAGTTAATGTTATTACCTTAAGCGCCATTTCATCCAATCGCACTTTAACTGATAGAAGAAGTAAGATTTTAGATACTGGACGGTTTAAACTGTTCAACAAATTTTGCAAATTCATTCAATGCTTTATATGCTTGAGCTACCATTTCTTCGTTGAATAAAAACCATCCAAAATACAATATAGCTAACCCTAGAAGCGATTTTAAAGGCATGCCTAAAAAAGTCACTTGTACTTGTGGTGCTAATCGATTGGCGATTCCTAGAAAAAAATCTGTCATTAAAATGATGATCAATGCTGGCGCAGCCATTTGGGTGCTTAGAATCATAACACTTCCCATGATGCCCATTACTTTCTTATAGATGGCATAATCTTGGCTGAAAAAGCTCCAATTGAGAAACTTATCAGGGGGAACCATGTTATAGGATTCAGATATGATTTCAATGACTGTAAAAGGACCATCAATCATAAAAAATAGATTGATTAATAGAAGATTGAAAAGGGTACCAAGAGGAGAAGATTGATTCTGTACAGTTGGATCATTAACCATTAAGCTAGCTCCACCCCTCTGATGATCGATCATAATTCCCGTACTTTGCACAATCATAAAAGGAAGACTAATGATAAAACCTAAAACAATTCCTATAAATATTTCCTTTAAGAAGAAAAAGATCAATTGTGTGTTATAACCCAAATCAGTATGAGTCACTAAAGTCAATTGAGGTAGGAAAATGACGAACAGTGAAAGACCAAAAACCACTTTAGCAGAATGAGGAAGAACTTTTGCTCCAAAAAAAGGAGCCATTGCAAGGATTGGAAACATCCGACCCATAAATAAAAACATGAGTGAGAGGAATCCATGCAAGTCATCTTTCGCAAAAATTGAATTGAGATAAAGCGTAACGTAATCTTGTGTCATTAATGGCTCTTTCTATGTCGCTTTACTGCTCAAAACACTCCATTGAGGAAAATTGACGAAGATGTCATTTGCAAAAGCCATGATTTGAGCTCCTAGCCATCCTCCTAGCAACATTAAAGTTAATGTCACAGCGACTAATTTAATGGTAAAAGATAATGTTTGCTCTTGGATTTGCGTCGCAGCTTGAAAGATTGCGACGATAATTCCAAAAAACATACTCACTAATATGGGAGGAGCAGATAAAATCAAAATGAGGAGCATCCCCTGATAAGCAAGCTGTACGACTTGACTTTGATACATAATTTTCCTCGTTATATGAATGTTTTAACAAGACCTTCAATTAAGAGCGTCCAGCCATCTAACATCACAAGTAAGAACAGTTTTAATGGCATTGAAATGGTGACCGGCGAAAGCATCATCATTCCCATCGCTAAAAGGATATTAGAGGTCACAAGATCGATCACAAAAAAAGGAATATAAATAAGTACTCCAATTTCAAAGGCATCTTTCAATTGTCCAGTGATATATGAAGGAATGACAACAAGTAAATCATCTGGTTTAAGTGTACTTCTGTATTCTTCAGGCAATCCTCGATAAGCAAGCTTAAAAAAGAGCGTCTGATGTTTTGGAGAGCTATTCCTAATCAAAAATTCTTTCATTGGTGCTGTTGCAGCTGTCGCAATATTAATCACATAAGCGGATGATGAAGTATCTGTAAAAGAATCAGGTACTTTAGATTCAGCCATGACGGTTTGAGCTGCATCATACATTTTTATTGCTGTTGGAAACATAATGAACAAGCTTAGTAATAAAGCAACCCCGTTAATGACTTGGTTGGGAGGAGCATTTTGTACTCCCAAAGCCGTTCTTAGTAAGGATAAAACAACGACGATCTTGAGGAAAGAGGTCAAGATCATAATGATAAATGGTAGAATGGAAAGCAAGCTTAGCAACGCTGCTTGTGTAATCATTGAGGGCTTTTTGAGTTCAGTTGGATCAGGAACATTAGAAGGTGTCGATGCTGTTGTTTTTGCTTTACTAGGATTTCCAATAACTGTTCGCCCTCGACTTGGAGCAGTTGTTG
>JAUXSJ010000188.1 GCA_030679615.1 Parachlamydiaceae bacterium
CAGGACTCGATGATTATTTTACGTTTACCCAGGCCTCCGCTTCGCTCCGACCTGGGCTATCAAATGCCGCCCGTTGGGCCTGAAGAATTCTTGCTTAAAGTAAATTGATATAATTATATAAGGTTAAATATTTTAAAACATCTCATTCAAAGATAATCCTTCAGGCCCAACGGGCAGGCATTTGATAGCCCAGGTCGGAGCGAAGCGGAGGCCTGGGTAAACGTAAAATAATCATCGAGTCCTGAAAGGACGCCATTTTATGCTTACGTGTCAATCAAGTTGATAACATTATTTTTAATTTAATGACATTGGGGCATCGCCTTGGGTGAGTGAGACCTCTTTCGGTTGGAAAATGAAACACCTCAAGGTAATCAGGCCATCAGGCCGGGACTAGGCTGGTTAATCTGTTTAAAATTAAGTTCTCCAAGTGTTTTCTTATTTTAGTCGCATTTCACTGAGGAAATGAGATGGAAAATGGAAAACATTACCCAGGGAAATCACATAAAAAACTGCCCAAATTAACCAGCCTAAGCCGGGGGCGGCCTGATTACCTTCTGCAAGGCGCAATAATTGGGTGAGATGAGTAATAAGGTAAGTCGTTAATTGCGAGACTATTAAAATTGACCATGCTTAGCTTTGATTTCACGCCATTTTTTCACAATTTGTGCGGCTAAAGGTGCTGCTTCTTTTCCATAACCCCCATAACGCAAATACACGACAACAACTAATTCTGGATGACCAAATTCGTCTTTTAATAGTAAAAAAGCTTTGTTTTTTTCATCGTGAGGACTAAAAGCAATACTTCCAAACCAGACGTGAGTATAAATATTTGTTCCATCATCTAAATCTAGATCAATGTTTTCCACAGATTCAGAAGTGCTCGTTTTACCAAATAATTGATTTTTTAATTCTGTGAAGTCTTTAATCGCTTTTGGATGCTCTTTGTACAACTGAACTAAACTGGAAAGGTTTTCAAGATGCGTTCGATGTGTCGCAGCTTTTAATCCCTTTAACAGCATCTGCCTAATCGTTTCAGGCATTAAAAGTGTTCTTTTCACTTCAGTCGGAATAGTGTTAATTAAATTTTCTTTAGAATTTGATGTTAGATTGAGATTGGTCAATAAGGAGGAATCTATTCCACCTAGAATTTTATTAGATCGAGATTTATTTGTTTTACTAAGTAACTGTTGATTTTCCTCTCTTAATGGTTCTTTTCCTGCTGTGAGCCTAACAATTTTAGGTTTTAATACCTTACCCCCGTTAGCAATTGCGCTGAGCATCACCGCTGTTTGTAAAGGCGTGACAACTAGAGAGTGCTGCCCGATTGCCATTGCATATAAACCTGTGCGATTTTCAGCAAGATCTGTTGGAACTTTACCTGGAATTTCCATGGGAAGATCGATTCCTGTTCGTTCTCCAAAAGAAAATAACTTTGCAACTTTCGATAAATCATCCGGATTTTCTAGACATTCCCCGGCTAGAAGTGAAAAATAAGGATTACTGGAAACCTCTAAAGCGCGAATAAGATCGACTCTTCCATTATTTTGATGAGCTAAACTTCTTGGTAAGCGCCCTCCTTTATAAAGTTGAGGAATGGGTTTACCATCTTCAGTATATCCTACATAGCGGGTATTCCCATGTTGATAAACTTGATCCACAATTACCAAAGGATTTAAATCTTTTGGAGTCACAATTTGACTGCCCATTTTTTGAAAGCGTTGAATCAAGGCTTCATAGGCTAAAACTAATTTAAAAAGAGATCCTTGAATTGCAGCTTGACGATAGCCATGTGAACGACCGCATCCGAATCCATATACAGGATAAAATGAAGCGGCAAGATGTTTTTCTAAAGGGGCAGCTTGTCGAATAGATCGATAACGTCCAAATAAAGGACGCGTAAGTTCATCAAATGAACGAAATGATTGAAGATAACTTGTTGCTAATTCAGTGGGAAGATTTTTAATCGAAAAATGAAGAGTGTCATAATCAGATTTCCATTTTACTGATTGATGAGCACCTTCTTTTAATTCGTTATACCATTGAGTAAAGTATGTCAAATAGGGCTTTAAATTTTCTTGATATAGGTCAATGTTTGTGGATTGTTTGCCGGTTAAAAATGTTAAAACAAATTCCCAACGATAAGCGTTCCAAAAATCTTGAAAAAATTGTGATTCTTGTTGATCCAGGTAATCAAGATAAGGCTTTGGATATATTTTAGCGTTTTTTTCTTCTAATCTTTTATTTTTTAGGAATTCCTTTTCTTCTTGTTTTCGCCATTCTTTGAAATCAATATCATGATATAATTCTTTTAATCGCTCTTTTACAAATTCATGAACTGTGACAAAACTTCCGGATTGAAGTCGATAATTTTCAATCTTTTCTTGTCCTTTTATGTTTAATAAGTTTTCAGAAAAACGTTCTTCATTTAGAGCTAAACGGCATAAATCGACAACTAGTACTTTATCATAATTTTTTTCAATGTGGTTTAAATAAGGATTTAAACCTTCTTTAATGGGGTTTAATACAGGTTTCAGTTCATCCATTCTTAAGAGAAAAGCTTCTTTTTCTTTCCCTTTCAAATTTTGACGATAAGGTTCGTGTTTTTCACCGGTATAAAGAAAGTTAAAAATGGTATAGAGATCTACTTCAGGTAAAAGTGATTGTAGGCTTTCTATGTGGCGTTGAAGTGAAACGATGTCTTTTATTTTATAAAGTTGATCGAGTGTTTGTCTGACAATTCCATCATGAGGAAGAATGAAATCTAAGTAACGATTCCAGGTCAGCCAGATTTTTTCTTCGTAGAATTTTTTTTCAGATTCATTGAACCTTTCCCTTTCATATGGCTTTTGAAGATTCCATATTTGAGCGATGTAAGCCTCATTTTCAAACCAGCGTTGAATCTGACTTTTCTTTTCTCTTTTTTCTTCGCTGCTTCCACAAAAAATAAAGTCATTAGGATTAAAGCGAGGATATGAAGCTAAAGTAAGAATTTCTCCAGTATGTGGTTCCATGACGACAATGGCCCCACCCTTTATCCAAGGTTCTTTATCTGTCAAAACTGTATTTTTAGGTCCAGTTAATTTTGATTTCCTTACAGGTCTGAGCTCTTCGTTTTGAGCTAGTAAGGATTCAGCGTATTCTTGTAATTCAGCTGAGATTGTGAGTAAAATACGATGTCCCGATAAAGGGGCTCTGGATCCTGGTAGTTCTCTTAAAAAATGTCCCTTCGAGTCAGCTTCATAAATTTTTTTTCCATAAAATCCTCTTAATTGCTCTTCAAAAGTTCCTTCAATTCCAGTTTTGCCTACATAATCGTGAATCGTGTAGGCTTTTTCTTTAAGATCTTTTAGTCTTTTTTGAGCTTGGGCAAGTGTTTCTATGCCTTTTGGTGGATCAACTTCTAAATCATTTTCATGAGCATGAATAAAATGTTCTAAGGCTTTAATTTCATGTAAAATTTTTTCAAATTGTGGGCGATTAATGGCTCCCATGTAACCAATGATATCTCCCGCGACACGACCTCTTGGATAATAGCGTTGTGGAAGATGTCGCATATGTATGCCAGGCCAATCTTTTTCTAAACCTTTTAGTAAATAATACTCTTTTTCTGAAATATCTGACTTAATGACGAAGGGAACATTTGAGTAATAAGACGCTTTTGCATGAATCAAATCTTCAATCCTGTCAGCATCTAATCCTAATGCTTCTCCAAGAAATTCTGATAATTGACGAATGTACTCTTTTCGTTTGAAAATTTTTATTTTTTGACCATTTTCATCTTTTCTCCATTCAATACTTGGAATATTTCGAAGTTGCGCATAAAGAATAGTTGCTTGATATGAGATTTTATTAATGGCTAAAGGGAGATTAAATCGATCCCTAATCGTTGCGCGAATGGCAGGTTCAATAATGACTTTTCGTTGAGGTTTTTGTGATTCCTGTAATTTTTCATCATATTGTATGACAGAAAGATGCCATACGCGAAAAATAATTAGAAAGATCCCAATAAGAATGACGTGCAAAATGCGATTAGCTTTTGCAGGGATATCGTGATGAAAAATGTCAACGCGAGTTCTTTTTTTTCTTTGACGATTCGTTTTGAACATTTTCTAGCATTCAGTTGTATTTTAAATTTTTACCACTGAGATTACTGAGATATCAAGGGCTAAAGTGGGATCTAACCCTCTTATAAAATAAAACAGGTACTTTAAAGTAATCGTTCAGTCGATCAAGATACAAATAAAAACAGGATAAGCAGGATAGGCAGGATAATGACGTTTATCAACAAATAATTTAATATAATTGTTTAATCATATTGTAGATAGGGGGCATTATCCTGCCTATCCTGCCTATCCTGTTTTTTTTAATGATCACCTTTGTTTTCAGATTGTTCAACAATTGGTAAAATAAGTCGAGAAGGATATTGCTCATTCATATAAAGAGTGTTTTTAGCGATTTTACACTGACCTGAATTTGCACCAATTAACCCTACGTTTTTATTACATTCATAACGAGGATAGTTTGAGCTGCTCACAGACACTCGGATAGCATGACCTTTTGCAAATACGATGCTTGTGGCTAATAGATCGACTTCAATTTTTTCCGGTTTGCCCGGTTGGAAATTTGGATGTAAATCTTTATTGCAACACATAACACCTAAACGATAAACTCCCTCTGAGATTAAAATACTGCGTCCATCCGGATACACGTCGCATAAGCGTAATACGATATCTGTATCATTTTGATCTGTAGAAAAATAAACGATTGCTGAGAGTGGACCTGTCACTTCGGTATCTTTTTCCAACACAGGTGTTGTAAATACGATGATGTCGTCTCTTTCTTCAATACTTTTTTGATCTTTAGGTCCTGACTCTAAAAATAAATTACGTCCACCAGTTGTAGGTATCGGTTGGGCGGGGTTGTAATTATAAGAAAGAGTTCCTTCAGATACATGTTTCAATTGAAGGGTTGAATCTTTATTAAAATAGAAAGGTGTTTGTTGAGCTGGAACGGGCCATTGCTCTGCAGTTTTCCAAACATTACCTGCTGATGGTGTTCCATCAAAAGGTCCCATCACATAATACATGACTGGGGGGAGTTGATTAATTCCGTTATCAATTCCTTTTAAATAATAATCAAACCAACTTTTCGATGAAATGTCAAATGGAGGCTGATATCCGGCAACAGGAACTTCAAAATCTCCAAGCTTTAATGACATCGGCCAAAAATGAGTCCAAGGTCCAATGACTAATTTTTGAGATCCTTTTGCACCTTCACTCCCAAGGGATTGACGAGTTTCAAAAGCAGTTAATGTTCCTTGTAGAAAAGTATCATACCAACCGCCGATATGAATGCCTGGGACTTTAACTTGGTGCGCAACCTCTAACGAATTCAATTGTTTCCAAAACGAATTATAATGTGGGCGTTGACTGACATAATTGAGAACACCTGTGTCACGCGCATAATATCCTAGCCAACTTTCTGCTTGATGCTTAAGTAATTGACCTCCAGGATAGAGTCCATGATGGTATAAGCTTGCTGCTGCTACAATAATATATTGACAAGTTAAGTGAGGAGGATTAGATGGTGCCATTAAAAGTTGTGTAATTCCGAGTGCAGATGCGCCCCAGGTACCAATTTTTCCATTTGTATAAGGACTTTTGGCCAACCATTCGACAGTATCAAATCCATCTTGTAATTTACCCCATCCATCAGAAATGAAGGGAAGCGTTTTACCTTCTTTGTCAATAACACTTCGTGTTTCTTGAATCGCAATCACATAACCTGCTTTTGCAAGTTCTGTAATACTTAAAAAAAAGTCTTGCCTTCTTCCTGCTGGGCTTCTTAATAAAATACAGGGAAGATGGCGTGCTTCAGGGGAAGGTAGGTAGAGATCAGTGAGAAGTTCAGTGCCATCTCTCATTGGGATAGAGATCGTTGTCGTGGGTTCTGCTACTTCAATAGCAGAAAGAGATTGGGAGATAAGAGTTACAAAAAATGTGCAGAAAAAAATGCAATATTTCAATGTATTCATGGAAATTCTTTTTTGCGCCTCGAAAATTTTTTTTGCCCCCAAATTAAAGGGGCAAAAAAAATTTGATGGCTAGTTTGAATGAAGTTTAGTCTTCTAGATCTTGAAAATTAAGCTTTTGCTAGAGCGCGAGCAGCAAGACGAGATTTAGTACGGCTAGCTTTATTAATCTTGTAGATTCCTACTTTTACACATTTATCTAATAAACTATAGATATCATTTAATTTCAAAGTAGCGAGTTCTTTATCATTTTTTGCTAATGCATCTTCGAAAGAGCGGATAGCTGTACGAGCTTGTGATTTATAAACTTTATTAGTTAGGCGTCTCTTTTCGTTTTGTAAATCACGTTTTAGAGCTGTTGGACGCTTCATTTTTTTTGCAGGTTCTTTTGCCATTTTTCCTCTAGGGTTGAAAAACATTGGTTATTAAGGACTCTATTATAGAAAAAGGAGTTTAATTCGTCAAAGAGATACTCGATTGATCGTGAATAAAAA
>JAUXSJ010000069.1 GCA_030679615.1 Parachlamydiaceae bacterium
TTGTTTATAAAGCCTTTATTTTTTTGTCCCTTGAGTCCCTTGAGTCCCTTGAGTCCCTTGAGTCCCTTGAGTCCCTTGAGTCCCTTGAGTCCCTTGTGTCCCTTGAGTCCCTATTGTCCCTTATGCTTTTTATCTAAGCTATTTTTTGTTCATTCCAAGTAAGTAAGACCTCATCCCCTTTGACATCTCCGGTATAACCCTGTGGTATTGCATGTTTTGGCTCAAAAACAGTTTTAATTTTCTCTGAGATAAATCGAGGTTTATCTACTTCTGATTCATTAATTTTTGAAATTTTTGAATCTCTCATAGAAATGACATTTCCACGAATAAATAATTGTCCAGTGTTCTGAAGATCAACCATAATTTCGTTCATTCTAGAAATACCAAATTTTTTCCCTTCTTTATATAATTGATAGCCTTGGTGATTGATTCCTTTGTGAAGTAATCGATTAAAAAAAGAAAGCTTATGAGCTGGAAAAAGAACCTGCATTGTTTTTTGGAATTCTTTTTTAACTTCTGTAGGAACATGTTCCTTACGCTTAATCTTTTTTCCTTCATCTTTACTAAATAAAGAAACTAGAGCTGCAACTGATTTACGAGATCTAATATACCTATATCCATGCATTATATTTTCTTTTAAATTATCCCATGAAACCATCGGAGGGCAGCCTCTTTCTTCTAATTTAATAAATACGGAACCGTCGGGTAATAAACCGAATAAAACAGTATGTTTTCCTGCCGGAAGATTCATATTCCTTAAATCTAAGCCCATTTGGGGATCGTCGGCTTTGAATTTCTTTGTTATTCCTAATAATTCTTTGAAGTGAGAAGAAATACGGTAATATCCTAAATGAGGTTTATTATTCGCCGGATCTCCACGTCCGCATTCCTTTAGAAAATCTCTTATAATTTCTCCCTCTTCATGACGCATTGAACCATTTGTAAGAATAGGTCCATCTTGATCTGCGGCTTTATCAATTAAACACCATATTAAAGCAACAGCATTTTCAGGTTTAGCTAGAGTTAAACCTCCGGTTGCATTCATGTCTAAATAGTTTCTTAGATATTCCGCTTTTTCTTTAGGAGTTTTATTTTTATAGAAAGGAGAATTTTTTATTAAAATGAGTTGAGATTCAATTTTTTTTCCTTTTTCAATCAAATTCATCATAGATTCATTTGTCATCCCAGGGCAAAGTTTACAGAAATCGTTTAATCGCTCTGTTTTTTTTGTATTTAAAGTGTTAATGTTATTTTTAACATTTTGATTTACATTAATTAAATTATCATTAAATGAATTTATGTTCATATGTTAACATTCCTTTAAAATCTTTTATATTTGTTATTATTTTAACAAAGATTTATTAAGGTTTATTAAAAAATTGGAAAAGTTAAAGATAATTAATTAAAATTTATTTAAAATTCTAATTTTTTTTCAATGGCATGCCAATCATTATAAATGTCTTTATGGCCGTTATCCAAAGAAGTTTGAATAAATCGGACACTTGCCATGACCGTAGAATGATCACGATCAAAAATATCGCCGATTTTTGTAAAAGGAAGTTTTAATTTATGACGACAAAAATGCATTGAAATTTGTCTTGGTAGAGTACATTCTTTGGTTTGAGCTTTACCTAAGATATCTTCAGTGCGAATCCCAAAATGTGCTCCAGCTGATTCTACAATTTTTTGAGGAGTAAGGGCAGATTTAATTTCTTCTTGAAGCAAGTCATTAATTAATATTTTTACCGCAGGAATAGTTAATCCTTGAATGGTGTGTTCTTGACCTAAATGAAGACGAAGAACTAGAGCTTCAAGAGATTTAATTAATGCTTTAGGATGACTTGTAAAAGATTCTAGTAAAAATTCTGAAATTTTTGGTGGAAGATGAAAATTTAAGGCTTCTTGTTTAGATTTTAATAATCTTTCTAATTCTTGATTTCCTAATGCTTTAAGAGGTAGCACAATTCCCCATTCAAAACGACTAATAAGACGAGGTTCTACCGATTGAAGTTCTTGAGGTAAACGATTAGAGGCTAGGATAATTTGTTTATTTTCAAGATGAAGGGTATTAAAAGTGTGGAAAAACTCTTCTTGTGTTGCTCCTTTCTTAGAAAAAACATGAATATCGTCAATAATCAATACATCAGCATTACGATAGGCTTGTCGAAATATATTCATTTGACCTGCACGAATAGCAGTGACAACATGACTCGTAAATGTTTCAGCTCTTGCGTAAATGGTATTTAAACCTTGAGCTTTGTAAGCATGAGCTAGACTCATCAATAAATGTGTTTTTCCTGAACCAGAAGGACCGTAGATATAAACGGGATTAAAAAAAGGAATCTCTTTATTATTAGAAGATATTCCACCCATTTCATGTAGTAATTTAATCGTTAATTCATTTTCTTCTGTTTGAATATACTGATCAAAAGTTGCATGTGGATCCAATTCGTCAAAATAAAGTTGAAAAGGAGCGTTGAATGGATTAAATGATGATTTACTTTTGTCTTTAGGTATTTTTCCTGGTTTTTCAATGACATTGGCAACGCTTAAATGAATTTTAATCTTTTTATGATTGCCATTGACTAAACTGACGTGTGCCTTACCGCGGATGTGCTCTTCAAACCATAGGGCTTGAAATGAGTCCTTTGCTTCCAAGTAGAGATTGCAAGCATCAAAGCGTTGTATTTTTAAACTTCTAAGCCATTTTTCGACAGTTTCCCGCCCCAAATCCACTTCTTGTTGTTGTAAAAACTCTTCCCATGCTTGCATATCTTTTCTCTAAAATATTATCTTGCTTTTCCCTTTTTTGCTGTACCAATGATACTGACATTTGAGGGAGTTACAGTCACTTGTTTAAGCATTTGCTTAGATGTATACCATTGTTGGACAATTCCAAGAAGCATTGAAGATAACCAGTAAATATTTAAACCTGAAGGAAAATGATAAAACATGATTGCAAAAACCACTGTCATCATAGTTCCCATTGCTTTTTGTTGTCTTTGTTGATCTGTCATTAAAGCAGGATCTTTTGGTGCTGTAGACATCATTCTTTGTTGAAAAAACATCACAACACCTAATAAAATTGGTAATAAGTGAAATTCTGTTCCAAAAAAGAAAATAGGACGACCCCAGCTGAAAAGTACATCAGGGGCAGTTAGATCATCAATCCATCCTGGAATAAAAGGTGCTCCTCTTAAAGCAAAACTAGACTTTAACAAATCGAACATTCCAATTAAAAAAGGCATTTGAATCAACATCGGAAGGCATCCAGAAGCTGGATTTACACCTTTTTCACGATAAAGATTCATCACTTCAACTTGGCTTTTTTTAGGGTCACTTTTATATTTATCTTGGATCGCTGCCACTTCAGGTGCAATTTGTTGCATGCGTAACATCGATTTAGAAGACCATGCATTTAATGGATACATCATCACTCTAAGACTCACTGTCAATAAGAAAATAGACAATGCCCATGAATTAGTGATGTAATGGAAAAAATTCATTAAGACAAATAAAATTTTTGAAAATGGTTCAGAGATAAATGTAAACCATCCATGCATTGTTTGGCATGCGATGTAATCAGGATTATAGTTCGTTGCAGGATCAGAATATTTTGCATCTATTTGTTTTAAAATAGCTGAATCAAACGGTCCAGCAAAAAAACGAAACTTCATTAACCCACCCTGAGCATTGAGCGGAAGATACATCATATAGCCAGGTAAATCGGCTGGTTTAAAACGTTCATAATCTTGATCAATTTCAATGAGTCGTGATGGAACTAAAAGACCAGAAAGATGTTGAACACGGTATCCAGGATTAATCGTAGTTAATGGATCAATAATCATTCCTAAAAAACCATTGGAATTGCATATCCAATCTAAATACACAGAATTAAATGAAACGGAATCAGTCGGAAGATCGATTTTCTCTACTTCTGATTTTTGATTACGAGTTAAACGATATTTAAGAGAAGGGGCAATTCCATTTGAAATCCATTCGACTTCGGGGACACCAGATGTCAGCCAAAGTCCTCGAGCATCTCCTTCAATTTTTATCTCTAAATCTAAACAGTAAGGGCCTTCTTCTTGTCCATCATGTGCTAATGTATATTTCTTTATAATACGACGTTGATTTTGTTCAGCAACAAATGTAATGGATTGTTCATCAAATTGATTCACTTCATAAACAAGTTCTGCTAGCTCTGGATATTCAGAAACAATATTAAGTGCATAATATTGAGGTGGGATTTTAATGCTAGCAAAAGGAGCTTTTTGAATAAGGTTTCGGCGTAAAAGAGGGTAATATCCGCCTAAAGTTCTTTCTTCATTTAAAACATAATCGTTTGGATTCGTTGTGTTTGGACGATAGAATGGCTGGCTTGGAAAATAAGCATTATAAGGGTGCTTTTCTTGCATTTCACGATCAAATTCAATTTCGCGAACAACACTTAATTGATTTTCTTCAGTTTTAAAAGGTAAATTAATCTCTGCTAGAGCACCTCCAAAATTTGAAAATACAAATTGTTGATAAGGAGTTTCCAAAACGTAGAAAGCTTCACTTTCTTTTTTAGAAGATTTTTGAGAGGATTGGAGAGTTGGAGTAAATGCTTCTTGCTGCTTTGTAATTGAAGGTAATTCTTTTGTAATGGCTTTTGGCGGTTGCTGACTTAACCACTCTGCTTTTTTTTGAGCATTTTGGTGTTGAAAAAAAAGATTTACCCCAAAAAGTGTGAGTGAAAGAGAGAATAAAAAAATAATTGTACGTTTATCCATTGATTTAAGTACCTATAAAAGTATGGATTAAATAAATTTTAAAGATTTAAGAGTAACATACATACTTGAATATGACAAGAAATAATCTTTTTAATTAGAAAAGTTATTGTTTATTCAAGTTTATAGATTAAGAAAACTCGAATTCTTGAAAATAATGAACAAACCAACTATCTTTTGTCCAAGAACCATTCAGTTTAATACTGGGTCATCTTATTTAATAATCAGTATAATTAACTTGCTTTAAAGGATTTAAGAATGGAAATGCGTGTCTTAGGTGATTATAATATCATAAAACCGATAGGTCAAGGTCCATTAGGAGCAGTGTTCTTGGCTGAGCATCGATTTATGAAAAGACAGTATGCCTTAAAAGTCCTTCCAGAGGAACTAGCCTCAGATCGTGGATTTATTCAACGTTTTGAAGAAGAAGTTAGTCTGCTTGCTTCACTCGATCACCCCAATATTGTTAAAATTTATAATATTTCTTTCTCAAATGGACAATATTTTATTGTTACAGATTGTATTGTCGATGAATTAGGGGAAACAACAAATTTAGCTCAGTATGTGATGGGTTTAGGTAGACCCTTAGAAGAAGATGAACTTTTTTACATCCTAAAAAAAGTTGCGGATGCACTTGATTATGCTCATAGTAAGAAAATTGGCCAACGTTTGATGGTTCATCGTTGTTTGAAATTAAATAATATTTTAGTTGGAAAGAAAGGGCAAGGAATCGATATCCATCTATCTGACTTTGGTCTTTCTAGAATCATTGGAACAGGTGCTGTATTAACGAGAACTTATAAAAATGTAGCAGAAGCTTTGAATATCGGACTCAATCAGATCTCTTTAAAAGCTGGTCAAGATTTTTATTCCAATCCTCCGCTCGATCAACAAAAGTTGATCCCTTTGCATACATCATTTTTACAAAATTATGCTTTTTTCTCCCCGGAGCAAAAGAGATTAGATTCTCCTTATCTAATTGATTACAAATCAGACATATATGCTTTTGGTGTATTAGTATATTTTTTATTAATGAACGAGCTTCCTGAAGGAATGTTTGAAATGCCTTCGATTCGTAAACGATTGAAGTATAATTGGGATCAATTAATTTCTCAGTGTTTGCAACATAATCCTGAAAAAAGACCACAATCTATTTTAGAGGCTTTGAATGACATTTGTATAGATAAAAAAGTCCCTCAACAAACTTATCAACCAACAATACGTACTGATGAAATTAAAATTGAGGAAGTCGTTAAAGAGTCATTAGCAAAAATCGATGAAAATCAAGAAATGATACCATTAAGTATTGAAATAACTAAAAATGAACCTGTTCATGTTACTGAAGTTTCTGTTGGTAAAGAAACAATTGAAAGCCAGGAGCAGAAAGAAGAGCATGTTTCAATAGAAACAGTTTCTTTAAAACCTGTTTTATTAAAACCACAGCTTGATCGTCCTCAAACAGATATGGATCCGGGTGCCATTTTTCAGATTAATTCGTCAGTAAAAACCTATCAACCTGAACCAAAAGAAATTGCAAATATTAAACCCTTGTTGACTGATATGGTGATTATTGAAGGGGGAACATTTTTTCAAGGTAGCCAAGATGGAAATCGAGATGAAATGCCAAAGCATTCTATTACTTTAGAAAGTTATGCCATTGACATACACCCAGTTACAAATGAACAATTTGTTAGATTTTTAGAAGTCATGGGCGGTGAAAAAGACACTCACCATAATGATATTATTCGATTAAGAGATTCACGCATTAAAAGAAGTGGTGGAAAATTAAATATTGAATCTGGGTACAACAAGCATCCAGTTGTTGGAGTTACTTGGTATGGTGCGGTGGCTTATGCAAAATGGGTAGGGAAAAGATTGCCCACGGAAGCAGAGTGGGAAATTGCAGCTAGAGGTGGTTCAGAAAATTTATTTTATCCAACAGGAAGTGAAATTGAAAAAAATCAGGCAAATTTTTTCAGTTCTGATACAACAGCTGTCATGAGTTATGCTGCAAATAGCTATGGTTTATATGATATGGCTGGAAATGTATATGAATGGTGCCATGATTGGTATGGATATAATTACTATGAAATTTCTGTTCAGGAACCTAATAATCCTCAGGGGCCATTACAAGGTGTGTATCGTGTGCTTAGAGGAGGTTGCTGGAAAAGCTTGAAAGAGGATTTACGTTGTTCTCGTCGACATCGAAATAATCCAGGAACAGTGAATGGGACTTATGGGTTTCGTTGTGCCGCAGGTGCTCAAGTATCTTGAAATTTAAGGTCATTAGGGACGTCAGAGACAGCAAAGACGTCA
>JAUXSJ010000070.1 GCA_030679615.1 Parachlamydiaceae bacterium
CATTCCAAAAGGATCTATTTATGGGATTATTGGAATGAGTGGTGCTGGAAAATCAACTTTATTACGTTGTTTAACAGGTTTAGAAATTCCAACTTCAGGTTCAATTTTATTTGATCAAAAAATGTTTCCTTATGAAAATCCTCAGGCATTAAGAGTTCTTCGTCAAAAAATAGGAATGGTCTTTCAGCATTTCCAACTTTTTTCTTCACGCACCGTTGCTGAAAATATAGCTTTTCCATTAGAGATTTCAAATGTTTCAAAGGATATTCAAGAACAACGTGTGGATGAATTACTTAAATTAGTGGGACTTGAAAATAAAAAACAAGCCTATCCCTCTCAATTAAGTGGGGGAGAAAAACAACGAGTTGGCATAGCAAGGGCATTAGCTGCACAACCTTCTCTACTTTTATGCGATGAGCCTACTTCAGCGCTGGATCCTAAAACAACTCGATCTATTCTTGGATTATTGAAAACGCTTAATCAAAAATTGGGAATTACTATCGTATTAATCACACATCAACTTGAGTGTGTTAAACAAATTTGCGACCGTATTGCAGTTTTATCTAAAGGTCAAATCATTGAGGAAGGAAATGTGAAGGAAATTTTTATTAGGCCAACGCATGAAGTGACAAAACGGCTTGTTCATTTAAGTGTTGAGGATTTGCCAAAAGATTTATTAAAGAGAAAGGCAGGAACAAGCTTAGTGAGATTAGGTTTTGAAGGTCATCAAGCAACAGAACCGGTGATTTCACGTATGATTAAACATTTTCAAGTTGATGTGAATATTTTGTCTGGAGGTTTAGACTATATTCAAAATACTACTATTGGACATCTTTTTGTTGAACTTTCCGGAAAACAGTCAGAAATAGATAGAGTCATCGATTTTTTAAAGAAAGAACATGTGGTTTGTGAGGTAATTCAATGAATCCCGATACAATAAAAATAATTATTAATATTCTTCCTTTTGAATTGTGGAATACTCTTTATATGGTATTTTGTTCTGCTATCATTGCGTTGTTTGTTGGCTTACCTTTAGGTGTAATATTAACAATTACAGAGCGTGGACATTTAAACGAACAACCTGTAGTTCATCGAATGATTAGCACTTTTGTGAACATTGGACGTTCATTTCCATTTGCCATTTTAATGATTTCGTTGATTCCTTTTACAAGATGGATCGTAGGAACAAGTATCGGAACGACAGCATCCATTGTTCCTCTTTCTTTGGCAGCTATTCCTTTTGTAGCACGAATTGTAGAAGCTTCTTTAAAAGAAGTTGATCGAGGGATGATTGAAGCAGCGACTGTAATGGGGGCGACCACTTTTCAAATCATTAAGAAACTTCTTATTCCGGAAGCTCTACCTTCGTTAGTTTTAGGATTCACAACAACTGTCATAAATTTGATCGGTTATAGTGCAATGGCAGGAACCATGGGTGGAGGGGGATTAGGAAAAATTGCCATTCAATATGGGTATCAACGTTTTGATGTTCCTTTAATGGTCATCACTGTGATGCTTTTAATTGTTGTTGTTCAAATGATTCAATGGATTGGTCAATCAAGTGCTCGAAAAATCTTTTTAAAACGAGGTAGAGGTCTAAAAAAATGAATATAAGATGGATCAATTTTTTGTTTTTAATTTTCACTTTATTTTTGACAGGTTGTAAGAATCATGATCAAAAAACTTTAAAAATTGCTGCTTCATCAATGCCACATGCAGAAATTTTGGAATTTATCAAACCTGCTTTAGAGAAAGATCAAATTGATTTAGAAATCATTATTGTTGATGATTACAACATGCCTAATCGTGCATTAGCTGACAAAGAAGTTGATGCAAATTTTTTTCAGCACTTCCCCTTTCTAGAAGCTCAAATGAAGAATTTTGGATACGATCTCGTTCCACTTGTTGGAGTCCATTTAGAACCGCTGGGCTTATATTCAAAAAAAATTTCTTCGATAAATGAGCTAAAAAAGGGGAGTACGATTGGTATTCCAAGTGATCCGTCTAATCAAAGTCGTGCATTAGCTTTATTGCAACAAGAAGATTTGATTCAATTGATTGACAAAGGGACTAAAACAAGCGTTATAGATATTGAGAATAATCCTTTAAACTTAAAATTTATTGAATTGGATTCTGCTCTTTTGAGTCGCGCATTGGATGATGTGGATGCAGCGATCATTAATACAAATTTTGCGTTATTAACAAATCTGTCTCCACAAAAAGATGCAATTGCCCTTGAAAACGGGCAATCCCGTTTTGTAAATATTGTTGTGGTTCGAAACGGAGATGAGCAGCGTGAAGATATGATCGCTTTAAAAAAGGCTTTAACAAGTAACGAAACTCGCGAATATATTTTAGAACACTATCATGGAGCTTTGTCGCCAGCGTTTTAATGTATTAATTAGTAATCAGGCCGTTTTGACCTGAATCTATTTTGGCTATCAGGCCGGGACGGCCTGAATACCTTCTTTAAACCTTCGCTGCTTTGAAATACCGATCCGTGGAGCCTGAAGAAGGTATTCAGGCCGTCCCGGCCTGATAGCCAAAATAGATTCAGGTCAAAACGGCCTGATTACAATAGTTTTGATTGAGTACTTTTTGAATATAGCCTATTGTCAAATTTTTATGATTAATAGGTAAATTGTGAAAGTATTACTTACAGGTGCAAATGGGTATATTGGTACCCGATTACTTCCTCTTCTCTTAGAAAAAGGTTACGATGTTTACGCTTTAGTTCGTAGCGATAAACGGATTCAAGTTCCTGAAAAATTTGAGAAAAAAGTCCACATTATTCAAGCAGATCTGCTTGACGCTAAATCATTAGAAAAGATTCCAAACGACATCGACGTTGCTTATTATTTAGTACATTCGATGAGTGCTTCTGCTGAACAATTTACCTCAATGGAAGCAAAGTCGGCAACAAATTTTAAAGAACAACTTTCTCATACGCAGGTACGTCAAATAATTTATTTAAGTGGAATTGTTAATGATGAAAAACTTTCTTACCATTTAGCTTCTCGTAAAAATGTGGAAACAATTTTAAGGCAAGGTACTGTC
>JAUXSJ010000073.1 GCA_030679615.1 Parachlamydiaceae bacterium
CTGTTTAATCAATTCCTCACCATCATCATCTCTTTTCGCAACTAAACGAAGACCAGAATTGGTAAGAGGGGGCGTAATGATTTTAAGATCTTGAGGATAAAATGTATGAATATAGGTATATGAAAGTAAAACAGGGAAAATCGCTCCATCAATTTTTTGCTCTTTGACATCATTGAAAGCTTTTAGTATTTCATCATAAAAACGAAATTGAAGACCTGTTCTCTCTAAATCCTGAAGCGCTGGTGTTTGTGCATTAACCCCAATAATTTTGTTTGAGGCCGCTCTCCAGTCGCTGAGAGTTGTTTCTTGGGAAATAACTAACACAGGGCCGTTAAGAAAAATAGGTTCGGAAAAAATAAACCTCTTTTCATCTGATCTAGAAGGAGGTAAAAAAGTAAGCGCCCCTTGCAATTTTCCCATTTCAAGATCAGTAATAAGATCATTTTCATGAGTGGGGTAAATATGAAAACGTATATGTTCTTCTTTCCCAATTTGTGTTAAAAGATCATTATTAAAGGCGATGAGATTTAACTCTTTTCCTAATAAATTTTGTTTACTCAAACGTGTATCTTGGCCAATGGCATATTCTGCTTCACCTGTATCACTTAAGGAGCAGCCTTTAATGATAAAGATTATAAAAAGGATGGATAATCCAATGCCATAAAGGTAGCGTCTATTTTCTTTTTTGAACAAATGCCTATAATCAATCATTAAAAAATGAAAGAAAGACTTGATTTTTCGAAACAAACTATGTGAAAATTTCATTGTTTTAATCGTGATATTGTTAAATTAAATTATACGGTAACAGGACTTTTAAATAATTACTTGTAATTTGATTGTTATACTTTTCTTATATTCTATTGTTATTTATTTTTGTAGGAGTATTAATGGCTGTCTGGGCAATTGCTGATCTTCATCTCTCTTTTGGTGTGCCAAATAAGAATATGGATGTTTTTGGTCCTCAATGGATTGATTATACAAAAAAAATTGAAAATCAATGGAAATCAAATATCGCACCGAGTGATTTAGTTCTTATTTCCGGAGATATTTCTTGGGCAAAATATCCTGAGGATGCTGCGCCTGATTTTCAATGGATTGATCAATTACCTGGAACTAAAATATTAATCAAAGGCAATCATGACTTTTGGTGGGGTTCTCTAAAAAAATTGAAACCCATTATTCCAAAGAGTTGTTTATTACTTCAAAATAATAGTTATCAGTGGGATGATATAGCTATTGCGGGTGCTCGTTTATGGGATATACCTGATTTAAGTTTTGCAGATGTCATTGACTACAAAAAAAATGATGTTGTTAAGCAATTAACAGAAAAAGATGACACGACTGATAGTGAAATCATTTATAAAAGAGAATTAGGTCGTTTAGAAGCTAGTTTAAAAGCGATGAATTCGAATGCAAAAATTCGAATTGCTATGACGCATTATCCTCCAATTGGCGTGGACTTTACAGAAACTGAAGCATCGCGTTTATTAGAAAAGTATCAGGTAAATCATTGTATTTTTGGCCACCTTCATAATGTTAAACCAAATTTGGAGTTGTTTGGAGTACATAACGGGATTCATTATCATTTAACAGCATGTGATTATTTAAAAGATTTTAAACCAAAAAAAATTATCTGACAGATTTGAGGGGAGATACAGTTCATGGATCAAAAAAAATTTGATGTTGTAGTATTGGGTGGAGGACCGGGAGGTTATCCTGCAGCGATTCGTGCAGCTCAGCATGGAAAATCTGTCGCGTTAATTGAAGAAAAAGATCTCGGAGGTACATGCTTAAATCGAGGTTGTATTCCATCAAAAGCTTTAATTGCCGGATCTGAATTTTTAGCTCGTTTAAATCATGCAGCACAATTTGGAGTGCAAATTTCGACAAAAGATTTTGATTATGAAAAACTCGCACATCATAAAGATGGCGTCGTAGAAAAAATGAAAACGGGATTAGAAGGGTTAATTGCTACAAATAAAATCACTGTGTTTAGAGGTAGAGGGCAGCTCGTTTCTCCCCAAGAAATAAAGGTTATTGGACAAGACTCTGCTTTGATTCGTGCTGATAAAATCATTGTTGCAACTGGATCTGAACCTAGAAATATCTCAGCGTTTCCTTTTGATTATGAACGTATTCACGATTCTACTTCTCTTTTAGCCCTTAAAACCTTACCAAAATCCATTATTATTATTGGTGGTGGTGTGATTGGTTGCGAATTTGCTTCTCTTTATGCAAATTTAGGCGTGCAAGTTACCATTCTTGAGTTACTTCCAAGAATTCTTTCCACTGAAGCTGAAGAGGTTTCACAGGCGTTAACTCGATCCTTTATTAAAAAGGGGATACGTGTTGAAGTAGGTGTAAAGGTACAAAAAATCACTCGTCATGATCAGGGAATAGTCGTAGATGTAGAAGGAAATAAACAATTCGAAGCAGAATGCTGCTTAGTTGCAGTTGGACGTTCTTTAAATACATCGAATATTGGTTTAGAAAAAGCAGGCGTTCTTGTTTTAGATAATGGAATGGTTTCTGTAAATGATTACATGGAAACATCAGTTAAAGGGATTTATGCCGTAGGAGATATCGCTTCAAAATGGTGGCTTGCTCACGTGGCAACTCATCAAGGTTTGATTGCTGCTGATCACGCGTGTGGTAAAACTGCAAAGATGCATTATAATGCTATTCCTTCTGTTATTTTTACTCATCCAGAAATTGGTTCAGTCGGATTATCTTTAGAAGAAGCTAAAAAAAGAGGCTTTAAAGCTAAAATTGGAGCTTTTCCTTTTCAAGCATTGGGTAAATCTCAGGCAATCCTTGAACCAGAAGGATTTGCTCAAATAGTCATTGATGAAACAACAGGTCAAGTTTTAGGTGCGCAAGTTGTGGGCTATGAAGCTTCTACGTTGATTTCTGAAATGACTTTAGCAATCACAAATGAGTTAACTGTGGAATGCTTGTCAAATACAATTCATGCACATCCAACGATTGGCGAAGTTTGGGGAGAAGCGGCAATGATGGCAGAGGGCTTCCCTCTAAGTTTACCAAGACCAAGAACAAGTCAATCAAAAAAATAAGGATTGTTATGGACAATCAAAATCAGCTTCCTTCATCAAGAAAGACTCGTTTAAATATTTTGCCTGATAATCCCCAAGAACAGCAAAATGAAGTGGTTGGTCCAGGTCGATTTCCTTCTTGGCTGCATCGTCGCCTTCCTAAAGGAAATGAGCTCATCAAAACAAACCAAATTTTGTCGGGTCAACGATTACATACTGTATGTGAAGAAGCAAAATGTCCAAATCTTTTAGAGTGTTGGTCTAAAAAAACAGCGACATTCTTAGTGATGGGGAAGGAATGCACGAGAAATTGCGGATTTTGTAGCATCGATTTTTCTAAAAAACCAAAAGATTTAGAGAAAGACGAACCGCAGCGTGTGGCTCAATCAGTTAAGGAATTGGGATTACGTCATGTGGTGATTACAATGGTTGCTAGAGATGATTTGTTGGATGGTGGAAGTGCTCATTTGGTTGAAGTGATGAATGAAATACGTAAGTTAAATCCAGAATCTACAATTGAAGTACTGACTTCAGATTTTAATGGAAATCAACAGGCATGGCAAACAGTCATTCAAGCGCAGCCTAATATTTTTAATCACAATATTGAAACGGTAAGGGAATTGACTCCCCGAGTCAGGCATCATGCCACGTATGAAAGAACACTTGAATTTTTGAACTATATTACGAATCATCGAAATGATCAAAAATTAAAGGTAAAATCTGGACTCATGGTAGGACTTGGAGAAACAGAGGAACAAGTTTTGATGACTTTAAAAGATTTAAAAGAAGCAGGGTGTGATATTGTGACGATTGGGCAATATTTACAGCCACATCGACAAAAGCTTTTAGTCAAACAATTTGTGACGCCTGAGCAATTTAAGAAGTATGAAGAATATGGATATGAAATTGGTTTATCTTTTATTTATAGTGGACCATTTATCCGATCCAGTTATAATGCTCATGAAGTTTTCGAAAAAGCACTTAAAGTTTAAAACAATTGTTATTTGAGGTTTAAATGGAATCCGAAGCGTCCTCTTCTCCAGATCATTTTCCAATGGTTGATGCGATTGATCATGAAATTTTAATGCATCGAGATGCTCATTTTGGAGGACTATTCTCTGTAATGTTGGATTATTATCGTAAAGAGGGAAGAGGGGTTCAGCCTGAATTTAAAATAAGTCGCATTGAACAATTAGCTGAACTTGAAAAACAATTAAAACAAAATTTAGCAGGTTTATATTTAGCAGGTGATGAAGCTCAAAAAGTTGCAGATTCTTTGACAGCTTATAAAAAATTACGTGATATTTATGACATGAAACTTGAAAAGGTCATTTATCCAAGACTTATCGCTGATTTAATTTTGACCGAAGATGAAGAAGCTGAAAATGAAGTTAATGCATTAGTTAATGTGAAAGATAAAATAGTTCCTTCACTCATTGAGATTCTTCGTGCAGATGATATGTATGATCCTCTTTTTCCAGGATATGGTCTTACACCTGTTTTA
>JAUXSJ010000075.1 GCA_030679615.1 Parachlamydiaceae bacterium
TTCAAATTACCCAGGGCGATGCCCTGGGCTGTTGCAATTTAAGCCTTTCAGGCTTATTTGTTTTAAAATTTTGTAATTAAAGAGTTATTTTAAGATTAATTCTTAAAAAAATGACACTAAGAATTAGCCTGAAAGGCTCAAATTGCAACAGCCCACGGCATCACCCTGGGTAAATTTGAAAATAAAATAGCAGCCTGAAGGGCTGTAATTGTACACAAATTTCTTTAAGTTGATGACATTGCGCTTTGCTCCGACCTGGGCTATGAAATGCCGGCCCGTTGGGCCTGATGAATTCTCGCTTAAAGTAAATTGATATAATTATAAAAGGTTAAATACTTTAAATATCACACTCAAAGATAAAATCCTTCAGGCCCAACGAGCCGACATTTACATTTCATAAAAAAGCGGAGGCCTGCGTAAACGTAAAATAATCATCGAGGACGGCATTTTATGCTTACGTGTCAATCAAATTTATAACATTTTTTTTAACTTAACTGCATAAACGCCATGACTGTTAGTCCATGGCCTTCACACTCTAAAAGATTGATGACTTAATTTATTAATATTAAGATAATTAAGTATAAAAATTTTCACATCATCTAAATTAGAAACTTTAATCTAATCAATTCAAACAAATTCAAACAAAATCAAACAAACAAGAATTAAACAGAAAATTAATCTACTATTAATATCAAACAAAAATAATGAAGTGATAACCAAACAAACAATATGGGTTATCATGAACATAATTAATGATAATAATATTCAGCCTATTAATTATCCTGACTCCATAGATGAACCGATAAAATTTGAAGAAGAAATTATTCAATCAACCCAAGAATTAATTAACGAATTGCAACTTGGAGCATTTGAACAAGAGAGTATTGAGGATATTCCTAATTTAGAGTTAATACAAAGCACTGTTTCTAATGTAGAAAATGAAGTTCAAGAAATAATTAACGATTTAAAAATTAATGAAAAAATAAATGTTATTTTTGATCCAAGTAATACCTCTTCTGATACTGAAAAAGTCAAAAAATTTCTAGATGATATTTCTTCTGAATTCAAAGTGATTCAAGATAAAATGAAGTTAAATCAACAATCAAGAGAACTAAAAGCTGAAGTAGTAGAATACTTATCCATTCCTACAGTGTCACTTTCAGTAGGAATTGAAATTGCTGAAATCGTTTCCCGTCATGTGAATTCATTCGAGGAAATTGGATCCGAAATACTTAATGACAGTCTTATAGGTTTAGAGTTTTTAAGTTTAGGATTTCAATGTTTTACATTACAAAAACAAGGCCAAATAATTTCTAGCAAAGAAGAGCATAAAAACAATTTATTAATGAAATTGGAGAAAGAACAAAATCCTGGAAACGCTATTTTGATTCACGAACAGGTGGCTTTTCTTGAAAAGGAAATTAAAGTATTAAGAAGCGACTTTCAAGAAAAAACAATAAAAATTTCCACTAAATTTCTACTTGCGACATTTGAAGGTTCTAAGGAAGTTTTAAATTTTGTTAGTTCCTCATCCAAAATGATCTCTGCTCATGCTGAAGTCATTGGAAAATTAGTCATTTCTTCTGCTGCTTTATCTGTGGGAGGTGCATTGATATCGCTTGGTTGGAGTACATACCAAGTTTGTCAAAATTCTTCTAAATTAAATCATACACACATGAAAATTAATGCTGTTTCGCAACAACTTAAATCTTTAACACAAAATGAAATATATATCGCTTACATGTTACAAGCTAAGTTGGATCGATTAAAAAATTTAGAAAATCATCAAACTTATCAACTCGGGATGCAAATACTTAATATGAGCAGTGCATCCTTAGCATTAGTTGCGTCTAGTAAAATTGTATTAGCAGCTGCGGGTATTGCTTTAAGTGCTACCGCTGGAGCAGTGTTGGGAGGAACTGGGTTAGTTGGAATTGCTCTTTTTGGAGGAGGCATAGCTGTAGGGGTGGGTGTAAAAACTTATCAAAAAAGAGATACGATTAAACATACCCTAAAATCAATTCCTATCGCTACTCAAAAGCTCATTTTAAAAAAACAATTACGAGCAACCGAAGAGATGCATAAAAATATTGTTAATCAAATAGATAAACTTACGCACAACATAAGTGAAAACATTAAAAAACAATCTTCCTTGCAAGTAGTCCCTAAAAATATTAATGAATTATTAAAAAGAAAAAATCCTCAGATTATTCATCAACAAACGATTCAACAATTTGAAATGTTAGTTAATCAACTTAACAATGCTAACCTAATGGAAGTAATTTTTTTAGAAAAAGAAAAGGCTTTAAAACACAATTTAGATTCTCTTGAAAAAACCAGCCATAATAATGCTATAGATTATAAGTTAAGAACTGAACAGAAAAAATTCAAAAAATATGATTTAATGACTATTGAAGTAATCAAGAAAGTCCTTAGCGAAGGTTTAACGAATGAAATCGTCAGAGATCAACTTAAAGATTTTTTAATCGCACAAGGTTATCCTATCAAAGGAGAACCAACGATTGATAATGTTTTGGATTATATCTTAGATGACAAGTAGGTTTCACTGTCAAATATAACATTTATTAACTTCATAATTTGTTGTAGATTTTTTACCACAGAGAGCACAGAGACACAGAGAAAAGGGCAATTTAGATAAAGAGATCACTAAAAATGATTTCTTTATCTAAATTGCCCTTTTCTCTGTGTCTATGTGCTCTTTGTGGTAAAAAATCTACAAAAAAATATGAATT
>JAUXSJ010000076.1 GCA_030679615.1 Parachlamydiaceae bacterium
GATCTTTTTATAACAAAACCGGTTAATAATAAGATACTTAGAGAAGCTGTTGAATCTCTGCTAAAATCTAAACAGCCCAAAATTAATGGAGAAATTTAGCATGAGGAATAAGAGTACAAAACAATTTGTTAAACTATTTCTTTTTACCAAACCTAAACCGTAAAAGTATGACACGTAATAGAATAATTCTTCCTTTGCTGGTTTTGTTAATATCTTTAATAATCTCATATATTAATTGGGATGTTGCAAATACAAGCAGAGAAAATGAACTCCAGTCACATTTTGAATATAGCGCAAGAGATGTTAATAACCGTATTGAGCAACGGATTATTAGCTATGATCAAGTACTAAAAAGTGTATGCGGTTTATTTAATGCTTCGGATAATATCAACCGGACAGAATTCCGTACATTCTTTAATTCTCTAAGTCTCGATAAAAACTATCCGGGCATACAAGGGGTTGGCTTTTCTTTAATAGTCCCGCCAAATCAGATAAAGAAACATATTTCCAGCATTCGTAAAGATGGCTTTGCTAACTACAATATCTTGCCGGAAGGTAAACGGGAAATCTACACTTCTATAATTTATCTCGAACCGTTCAGAAACCTAAACTTGCGTGCTTTTGGATATGATATGTTTTCTGAACCGGTTCGCCGGAAAGCAATGGAATCAGCACGCGACTCAAATGAAACTATGATTTCAGGAAAAGTTAATCTGGTACAGGAAACAGGCAAAGCAGTACAAGCGGGGTTCCTAATCTATTTGCCGTTTTATAGAAACGGAACGCCACACGCAACTCTAAGCGAGAGGCGCACGAACATAATTGGTTGGGTTTATTCCCCCTTCAGAATGGGTGATTTTATGGAGGGACTTTTTGGCGAACGAGCTGCGGATCTTGATGTGGAAATATTTGATGGTAAAAATATTTCAAACGAAACGAAAATGTACGATTCGAACACTCACACTAACAGGAAGGATCAACAATTAACTTTAAGGAAAGAGATTGTTTTTAATGGACACGTGTGGACAGTGATAGTAAAATCTACACCTAAATGGGGAACAAGAATAGGATTTAGTGCTGCAAGAATTATTCTAATTGTTGGGTTAAGTATAAGTATTCTGCTTACAATAATTACCTGGCTTCTTGTAAACAAAAGAAGGCAGACTATTATAGTCAATGCAGAGTATGAACGCGCCAATGCCATTTTGGAAAAAACAAATAATGAGTTATCCAAACTCAATGCAACTAAAGATAAATTCTTTTCTATCATAGCGCACGATCTAAAAAGTCCTTTCTCTGGTTTTATAAATCTAACGGAACTAATGGCAAATAAAACCGAAAATTTTTCGCTGGATGAGTTTACTGAACATAGCAAATCTCTGAATAAAGCTGCCCGTAATCTTTATAAGCTTTTGAATAATTTATTAGAATGGGCTCAAATACAAAATGGGTCTATAAACTTCACCCCAAAAGATTCTGATTTATCTAATCTGGTCTCGCAAAGTATAGATACATTTTACCAACGGGCTCAGCAAAAAAGAATTACAATTATAAATGAAGTTGCTAATCAGCAAAAAGTTTATGCGGATGAAAAAATGATTGATACCGTGCTCAGAAATCTTTTATCTAATGCGGTTAAATTCACAAGAAGAGATGGCAAAGTTATTGTTAAATCCAAATGTTTTGATAATGGTACAATTCAAATTGCAGTTGAAGATAATGGTGTTGGAATTCCCGAAGATGATGTTAAGAGACTTTTTAAGGTGGAAGAAAATGTCGGTTCCAAAGGAACCGATGGCGAATTGAGTACGGGATTAGGTTTACTGCTTTGCAAAGAATTTGTTGAAATGCACGGCGGGAAAATTTGGGTTGAGAGTAAAGTAAGCGTAGGCAGCACATTTTATTTTATATTGCCAAAAGCTAATGGAGTTGCTAAATAGGAAAAATAATTATGAGCTCAAAAGACAAAACTAACGAAGAACTATTAAGAGAATTAAATGTACTGAAACAAGAGAATGCTGCACTGAAAGTAAAGTATGATAAAGATATCACCGAGTGCAAAAAAGCAGAAGAGAAACTGAAGGAGAGTGAAAATCAACTACTGGTTATTCTTGAATCTACCGCTGATGGTATTCTTGCTGCCGATAACGAGGGAAAGTTGATAAAAGCTAATGCACGATTTGCAGAATTGTGGCGCATTCCAAAGTCACTTACTGATACGAAAAATGACGAAACACTCTTGAATTTCGTATCTGAACAACTAATTAATCCGGAAGAGTTTGTGTCTCAGGTGAGTTCACTTTACAAATCAACTGAGCAATTTCAAGACCAATTAAAATTTAAAGATGGTCGGGTGTTTGACCGGTATTCTGCGCCACTATTAAGGGAAGGAGTTTGTCAAGGGCGTGTCTGGTCATTTCACGATATCACCGAACGCAAACGGGCTGAAGAAGCATTGACCTTAGAACGGAATCTGTTACGGGCGCTATTGGATACTATTCCTGACCAGGTTTACTTCAAAGATATTAACAGCAGCTTTATTAGAATAAGCAAGTCATTGGCTGATAACTTTGGTTATAGTGATCCTCAGTACTTTATAGGTAAAAGTGATTTGGATTTTTTCACAGAAGAATATGCTCGTCCATCATTTGATAATGAAGGGGAAATCATAAAAACAGGCCGCCCGTTGATAAATTTGGAAGAAAAGAAATTATGGCCTGAGGGCAAAGTAACGTGGTCATCAACAACCAAGGTAGCACTCCGTGATGATACCGGTAAAATTGTTGGTACATTCGGTATCTCCAGAGACATCACTGAACGCAAACAAATCGATGAGATATTAAAGAAAAGGAATGAACAACTTTTTAAACTCAATGCTGAAAAAGATAAGTTTTTTTCAATAATAGCACATGATTTGAAAAATCCTTTTATTACTATTTTAGGATTTTCAGAACTGCTTCTAACTGACTATACAGAACTAAACGATGAAGAAAGGAAATATTATATCGAAGAGATGAAAAAATCTGCTGATCTTTCTTATAATTTGCTGCAGAATTTGTTACTATGGTCGCGCTCTCAAACTGGCCGTATTGAATTCAATCCTCAAAAACTTAACCTTCACAATATTATTCATGAAAACTTAGACCTTGTTAAAGTAACCGCAGAAAGAAAGCAGATTAAATTAAAACATGATTTACCTGATGATTTAACTCTTAATGCTGATGGAGATATGCTCAATACTATTATTAGAAATTTGCTTACTAATGCGATAAAATTTACAAATAAAGGAGGGATAATTTTTGTGAATGCAGTTTCAAATGAACACGA
>JAUXSJ010000081.1 GCA_030679615.1 Parachlamydiaceae bacterium
TAAAGACGCGCTTTATATGCCAGGCCTACTTCTTGAATTGCTAACAGCATATAAGGAAGGTAAAACAAGATTGGGCGACGCCTTTAAAGCAGCGCATGACATGTATTCACAAAAAACATATGGTAAAGATGGTGCGGATGTTGATAAAGATCCAACTGCACTTAAAAATGTTGAAGTAGGTGCGCGTGCTATGTATGCAGCCTATGCATTGATTGGTGACCCTGTTATTTCTTTATCTCCATTAAAAACTGCTGAAGAAAGCAAGCATACAGGTCTTGAAATTCTCAATACGCATTTTACGGAAGAAATGCGTTCTTACATGAGCATTCCTGGATTTACACCCTCGAAAAACGTTTTATCAACCAATCTTATTGTTAAAATTGGGCATGGGAACAAAGAACTTCCTATTCCTATCAATTACAAAATTATTGATGCTAAAAATTCAAAGATTGTAAAAGCTGGTGAACTTAAACCAGGTCACGTGCTTGATTTCAAGCCTGTTGCCGATAAGTTAACTTTCTTGCTTCAATCTTGGACAACACCAAGTGATATGACATGGCAATATTTCTTCGTGGAAAAAGCAGATAATGCTGATCCAGAAATTGTCGCACAACGTGCAAAAGCTGAAGAAAAACCTCACCGTCCTTTAAGTGCTGGCGCTGCAGTTTTACCGCATTAATTTAACTTAAAATGGCTCTTCCTATCATTGAAAGTGGTAGGAAGAGCTTTTATCATTTCACTTAACCAATCTAGCGGACAATTTTTATTTTTATGATAGAAATTCGCGTCATACACGTTTGTTTTCCTGGACTCGTTGAAGCGCAGCTTCATACGTAGATCCAGGATCCAGAAAGAAATACATGCTCGTAAGATCATGACTCTATTATATAAAAACATGCCATGATCTTCGATCATGCTTTTTAACTGGACCCTGAATCCTACTCGAAGCTTCGCTTCTCGCCTGTTCAGGGAAACAACTGGGTATTTGATAGGTTTCGAGCCCTAATTAAATTTTTGTCCCGTAGATTACTATGTAACACCCATCGCACCACATTCCTTATCCGTCCATAAAGTTAAATAATCACGGCCTATTAACATAGGTTAATTTTTTATATTAACAATCGTAAAATATTAGAAATAAAAGTACATTATATTAATATTTTTATTGTGCGTTTTTCAACTTTACGTCTTGTTTTTTACTGAAATACTACCTAGAATTTATAATAAGGGAGAAAAAAAATGCTCGGCCTTATACAAAAAATTCTTATTGATATGATAAAAGATATTTCAAATGAAGAAACGTTAAATGAAATAAAAAAATTAGCAAATGTTCCTTTGGACAAAGAATTTCAAATGAATGTTGTTTATTCCGATGAAGAATGGCAAAGACTCTTTAAAGAAACACTCAATGTATTAAAAATTACAGATGAACAAGCGGATGAGGTCTATGCTAAATATTTTATCAAAGATTCACTTGAACGTTTCCCTACTTGGTTTCAAATGTCAAAAAATTCTTACGAATTTTTACTCATTCAACCAACCATTCATAATTGTTTTGCAACAGGTGTTGCAAACTCAAAAGATCGTGAAAAAATTAACGACAAATTTAAGGTAGAAAAATTCCCAGGGAAAATAATTACACATTACAAATCTTCAAATAACCATTGTGGCCTTTATATGAAGCTCGCACAAAAAGTTATTAATCATTACAAGGATGAGGCAATTATTGAAGAAAAAAAATGTATGAAATCCGGTGGAGATGAATGTGAAATTCATGTCCAATGGTCTAGTTTGGCAGCCTAAACATGCATCAAGCAACAGATATTAATAATTTTCATTCAGAAATAGAAAAGATTGCTGATCAATTATGTTTAGCTGTTAAAGGTACTTTTGATTTTTCAATTCAAACAATAAGTTCTGATCATGTTATACAGAAGCTTTTCTTGCTTATAAACTATACAATAGAAGCAGCGCGACGTTCAGTATCGGAAGTGACTATTCAAAATTCAAAATTAACGGAACTTGATCGGCTTAAATCTGATTTTATGGCTAATATTAGCCATGAACTTAGAACGCCTTTAACGCTTATTTTGGGTCCTTTGGAGGGTTTGCTCTCCCAAAAAGACTCTATTCCGCTTTTTCATCATGACAATATTTTTAGAATTCATAGAAATGCTTATAGACTTTATGGTCTTGTCAATGATTTGCTTGATTTTGCTAAATTAGAAGCTGGAAAATATATCCTTAGCGAAGAAGTTATTGATTTAAATCGTCATATTAAAGACATTGTTGATGATGCTCAAGGGCTTGCGGGTGAACGAAAATTAAGCCTTACATTTACGCCTTTTCCAGATCTACCCCTTATGATGCTCGATCGAAAAATGATCGACAAAATAACATTAAATCTCATCAGTAATGCACTAAAATTTACACCTGCAGGTGGACAAATTCATGTTCAAGTTACAAGAGATTGCGATTGTATTGATATTATTGTTACCGATATTGGTGTTGGTATTCCAACGGCACAAATACCAAAACTTTTTGAGCGATTTTATCAGGTTGAT
>JAUXSJ010000085.1 GCA_030679615.1 Parachlamydiaceae bacterium
AATTCAAGCCTATCAGGAATATTAAGAACTGCAATTAGCCTGAAAGTCTTGATTACAAAAGTTTTTTTTAGAGAATGATTTTAAAAAACTTAGCCTGAAAGGCTATAATTGCAACAGCCCAGGGCATCGCCCTGGGTAAAGACAAAACATTTATTGCAGTCTGAAAGACTGCCATAGAGCAATGATACATTTATTTAAAATTTAAAAAATAAATCATGAGACAATAATGGCGCAATCTCTCTCAAATATTTTAATCCATATCATTTTTAGCACTAAAAACCGTCAACCTATGATTTTCCCAGAAATCATGAAAGAACTACATTCTTATATGGTAGGTATTGCTCAAGCATGTAATGCGCAAGTTCATGAAATTGGAGGAATTGAAGATCATGTTCATCTCCTTATTTCTCTACCAAGAATTCTACCTATTAGCAAACTCATCGAAGAAATTAAAAAAAGTTCATCGAAATGGGTTAAAACTAAAGGAAATTCATATATTGATTTTGCATGGCAAAATGGTTACGGTGCCTTTTCTATTGGTCAATCTGCGTATGAAAATTTAAGAAAATATATCCAAACACAAAAAACTCACCATCAAAAAATCTCTTTTCAAGATGAATATCGTGCTTTTTTGAAAAAATATCGTATTTCCTATGATGAAAAATATGTTTGGGATTAACATTAACCCTTATCGCAGCCTTTCAGGCTGCAATTTTTTTTTACTTCTACCCAGGGCGTTGCCCTGGGCTGTTGCAATTTTGAGCCTTTCAGGCTATAGCAAGAAAATTATTTCCCTTTTAAACCTTTCAAATTATAGCAAATTAATCATTTCCCTGCTTTTTATCCCCTCATTTAACCAAAGGAAACCCATATTCAATGAAAACAAAAATTTATACAAGAACTGGCGACAAAGGAACCACCTCATTATTTTCAGGACAACGCGTCCCCAAAGATAATGCTTTTATCGAAGCCTTAGGTAAAGTAGATGAAGCAAATTGTTCCATTGGTCTGGCCATTTCATTTATTCCTAAAGAACCTTCGTTCAGTGAATTTATCCAACAATTAGAAACAATTCAACATGCCTTATTTGATGTAGGCGCAGCCATAGCAACACCTCGCACTTGCCATCAAGACAAAAAATTGGAAAAAACACGTTTTGATTCACACGCTATTTTATTATTAGAAAGTTGGATTGATGCAATGGAAACTGCCCTTCCCCCTTTAAAAACATTTATTCTTCCAGGAGGTCATTCATCTGGCGCATCCCTGCATTTAGCAAGAAGCATTGTTAGAAATGCTGAACGCTTAGTAATTCCATTATTTCAACAAGAGGATGTCAATCAGGAAGTTCTTGTTTATTTGAATCGTTTATCCGATTATCTCTTTGTTGCCTCTCGTTTTTTGAATCAACAATGTTCAGTTACAGAAAAACCTTGGGAACCCCACAAATCAAAATAACTTATAAGCACACTATTCAAGTGTGCTTTTATTCTCTATTTTACTCAATAATTCCATCTAAATATAATTCATTTGCACATAATTTTATAAATAAAACCATATTATAATAAAATTAACTAAAACACTATTTCTCCTTAATACCATATTTAAAATTAAGACCGATAATAATTATTAAAGAATGTAAATATTAATGGAGAGTATATGTCATCTATAAATAACATTGACCCTTTTGATGATTTTGTTTTGGTCGAAAAAAATAATGGTCCCAGTGAACAATTAAAACAAAATAGCAATAAAATTTCTAGCACACTTGCTAAAGAAGGAAAGAATTGGAATGAAGCTGGGTTAAAAGAAAAACTAGAAGCTAATAAAAAAATTTTAAGTATTCTTCAAAATTCTTTTGAACAATTAGATACGGATACAATTGAATTCACTAAAAAAACACTTAAAAATGAAATTAAAGCAATTAAAGAACATTTAGAATTTATTGAAAAAAAACTAGATAAAGGACTTAGTAAGTCAGGTCGGGGGGCTGCATTTGGATTCAGACTTGACAAAGAAACTTTTAACAATCTTGAAAAAACTAAAAAAAACTTAGAATCAATTAAAAATGTAATAAATACATCATTAAGCTTTGCTAAAGCCGATCCTAATGTTGTAAAATCATTTATAAATAAAGAACAAGCACTAAAACAAGAGAGAGAACATTTATTACAAATACAACGGCAACAAGAAGAGTTGTTAAGCAAGCACCAAAAAAATGCAGATGAATTAAAACAACAGAAAGAAGAATTATTACAACAAAAGAACGAAGAATTATTACGCTTACAACGTCAGCAAGAAGAGTTGTTAACCAAGAACCAATCTAATGAAGATGAATTGAATATTAAAAAAGAAGAATTAAATACAATTCAACAAGAATTAGATAAATTAAGAGAAACAATCTCAGTAAAAGAAAAAGTGAAGGATTTTGCAGATAAACCAGTAATGGGCGGTGCAATAATTGTAGAAGAAATTGAAGAAGGCAGTCCAAGAGCGGGAGCTTCAGAAGGATTTATACCTCCTCCCATTAGCGGTGGCCCACCACCTCCACCACCTCCTCCTATGGGCAATATCCCAAAACCAAAATATGTTGAAAAAAAACTAGCCTATAAAAAACAAGATCCAAATGATCCTAATAAATTTACATTTAAGACAGAACCTAATCCCCCTGATGATAAATATATTAACCCAAGTAAAAACGGTATAAATTTTGAAGAGGGAAGAAAAGTTATTCAAAAATATGTTAAAGCTCTGGAACTTTGTTTAAATCCAATTAAAACTACAATTGAAAAATTAGAACTACTTACTGAAGAAGTTAAACAATTTACAATTCAATTAAAACAAGCACAAGAAGATCAAATAGCACTGCAAAAAAATATTGAAATATTAAAATCAGATGAGCCTGTTAGTTTTCTATTAAAAATTAATAAAAAAACACAGGCGATAACCAAAGAACCTTTTGTCACTGATGAAGAGTTTAATCGAATCAATTCAATTGCGTTAAAAGCAAAAAAACCACCTGTTTTGGTTGAAGGTCATAAAAAAAGTAATGCTCTTCTAGTTATTCAAAGAGAATTTGATGAAAATAAGAGAAACATAGAAGGCTTAAAAAATACTTTAGCCACTAAAGAAGAAGAGTTAGAAAAAGTAAAACAAACACCTGATTCAGGTGAAGTTAGTTTAAATGAATTCAAAGAATATATTGGTAAAAAATCAACAAAATTATCAAAATGGAAGAATGTTTTAGAACAAAAATATTCTACAGAAGCTAAGAAAGCACCAGAAGCTAAAAAAGATGAACTAAATCAAATCTCTGATGAGAAGATAATCATCGAAGAAAGTAATTCTGAATTACAAGAATATGAAAATCTTTTTAAAAACAATCCTGCTTTAATGGCACTTAACGAAATTCCTCAGTCAGACATGGTGGCTTATAAATCAAGTATTCAAAAAATTGGTGAATTGGGAAATCTTATTGCTCGAAATAGTGAAAATAAAAATGATGAAATTATCAATATAACACAAAATAATTTAGGCTCGTTCTTTTCTTTAAGAAAAGCAGAGTAATTAATCATATATTCCAATCCTCAATTTTTAATTAATTGAGGATTGGTTTTTCTTTTAAGCCCAATCTTGAGACCCCTTATCATGTGTCACTTGTTTCCAATTAGAAATTTTATTGTCCTCTAAATTCACAATGGCCATCACATAAACTTCACGTTTATCCTGATTCGGATTAAGTCTTAAATCCACTTCATATGTCAAAACCACTTTATTTTCACAAATTAATGGCTCTTCTAACATGGTAATCTCAAAGTGGGAATATTCCTCACGAAATTTTTTCACACGTAAAGTATAGTCATGTAAGTCTTTTCCAATCACATTTCCATTACTTGATATCTGAAATTGCTTTGTTAAATATTTCTCAAAATCAGCAAACTCAGGCGCATTTCTTTGATTACACCAATTTTGAAACTCACCAATAAAATTATTGATCAAGTTTAAGACTTGTGTTTTGTTGTGTGCTGCAGTTTTTATCATGACCATACAAAAACCTTCCCCTCTAAATGTTATTTCTTTATTCCTCATTAAATCTTCTTCATCTATAAAATTCAAATAAAAACTTTAATCCATACGTAATGAAATCACCCAAATAAGAAGCAAAAAATGGAATTTTTACCTGACCACGAAACATTATCTCTCTGGCTTATGCAGTATGGAAGTATTGTTATTTTTGTTTTGCTAGCATTAGGGATTGTCGCTTTGCCCGTTCCTGAAGAAACCTTAATGGTAATAGCAGGTATTCTAATGCGAAAAGGACACCTTTACATTCATGAAACAATTGCGGCTGCATATTTAGGTAGTATTTGTGGCATAACAATGAGTTATCTCATTGGAAGTACCGCCGGTTATTATGTTATCCATAAATACGGAAAGCCTCTGGGATTAACAGAAGAGCGTTTACAAAAAGTACATGATTGGTTTGAAAAATTTGGTAAATGGACGTTGTTTATAGGTTATTTTATTCCAGGTGTTCGCCATTTTACAGGATTTTCAGCAGGAATGACAAAACTAACCTATAAGGATTTTGCTTTATTTGCTTATACGGGTGCGGCGATGTGGGTAACGACCTTTTTGTCCATTGGTTATTATTTTGGGCATATTTCATTTGAAACAATGGAAAATTTTGAGTTTGGGATTGAAGGGTTGTCCATTATTATTTTGGTTCTGACCGCTGTGATTCTTTTTTACAAATATAAAAACCGTTTACCCTCAAAATAAAATCAAAGATAAAGGAAAGGATAAAGGATAAAGCAAAATTAACGATGGAAACGATATAACGATATAACGATTTAATTTTTTGGATATTTAAAACAAATTCATCATTCACATCTTTTTAATAAAGATTTTTCTTTTTAAAAATTCTTCTTGATATTATAAAATTATGAATTTGAAAATAGAAATTAACGATGAAAACAATCTAACGATATCATGCTAGAAGAAAAAAAATTACCTCACTTTGAATTGACAGGAAGCATTTTAAATTGTTGTTTTGAGGTGATGAAAGAACTTGGACCTGGATTTTTAGAAAATGTCTATAAAAATGCACTTTTAATTACAATGAGACAAAAAGGATTACAAGTCGAAGTAGAAAAGCCTTTTGAGGTTATTTTTAGAGATAATGTAATTGGTCGGTATAGAGCAGATCTAATTGTCGAAAAAACTGTAATAGTGGAACTTAAGTGTTGTGAAAGCTTGATTCGGGAACATCAAGCACAGTTATTTAACTATTTAAAAGTTTCTCAACTCCAAATAGGTTTGCTAATAAATTTTCGTCATGGGAAATTGGAGTGGAAGAGATTACAAAACAATCAGGAATTTATTTTGGAAATGGAAACTTTTGAGGAATCGTTCTTGTTTTGAATTTCCAAAAAAATCTTATCGTTATATCGTTATATCATTTTCATCGTTAATTTTTCGTTCAACTATATCCTGCCCTGCATATCCTGTAAAAAAACACTCTCTTGCTAATGGGTATAAAGATAAAGAAAGGATAAAGAATAATAAGGATAAAGCAAAATTAACGATGGAAACGATGTAACGATATAACGATAAGATTTTTTGGAATGAAAAAGATTACAAAACAATCAGGAATTTATTTTGGAAATGGAAACTTTTGAGGAATCGTTATTGTTTTAAATTTCCAAAAAAATCTTATCGTTATATCGTTATATCGTTATATCGTTTCCATCGTTAATTTTTCGTTCAACTATATCCTGCCCTGCATATGTAAAAAATACTCGCCAGCCAATGGATATTTTGCGTTTAATTTTTTAATCGCATATTGTAAGCGTATTAAATACCAATCATGTTAGAGGTTGAAATGACCCCAGAATCGCAGCCCTTTATGAATCCTCTTATCGATTCCAATCGTTCACAAAAAATTGCAGAATCCTGCATCTTAGTCATTTTCGGTGCCACCGGAGATCTCACTGCAAGAAAATTAATTCCAGCCCTCTACAATTTAGCACGCGAAGGACAACTTCCTAGTCATTTCGCATGTGTAGGTTTTGCCCGACGCCCCAAAACGGACGACGATTTTCGTCAAGAAATGCTTGAAGCCGTCAATGAATTTTCTCGTTCAAAACCAGTAGACATAAACCTATGGGAAAACTTTAAAAATCAACTTTTCTACTTACAATCAGAATTCCATGATGACGATGGTTATGAAAAACTCAATAAACTCCTCCTTAAGCTCGATAATCAACTAGGAACAAAAGGTAACAGAGTTTTTTATCTTTCTATTCAACCTAGTTTTTTTCCTATGGTTGTAGAAAAACTTAATCATCATCAATTAATTTATCCTGTCGATACGGTAAAAAATAAATGGAGCCGTGTCATTATTGAAAAACCCTTTGGAGAAGACACTTCTTCAGCAACTCAATTACAAAATGATTTAATTTGTCATCTTGATGAATCTCAAATCTATCGTATCGATCACTATCTTGGAAAAGAAACCGTTCAAAACCTCCTCGTCTTTCGTTTCGGCAATTCCATTTTTGAATCACTTTGGAATAATCATCATATTGATAATGTTCAAATCACTGTGGCAGAAGAAATCGGTATTGGAAGACGTGGTCGTTTTTTTGAAGAAGCCGGAATTCTGCGCGATATTGTCCAAAATCATGCCATGCAGCTTTTATCCCTTGTTGCGATGGAACCCCCAACCAATTTACACGCTACAGCTATTCGTGATGAGAAAGTGAAGGTTTTAGAATCAATAAGACATATCCCAAAAGATCAAGTGGATCGATATGTTGTAAGAGGACAATATGGAAAAGGTTATATTGACGGAGAATCTGTTAAGAGCTATCGTGAAGAAGAAAATGTTGATCCCCAATCTGTTGTAGAGACTTATGTCGCTCTCGAGCTTTACATTGATAATTGGAGATGGGCAGGTGTGCCTTTTTATATTCGTGCTGGAAAAAGATTACCCAAAAGATCAACTGAAATCGCTATTACCTTTAAAAAGGCTCCTGGATACTTATTTAAAAGTACATCTTCTTTTATTGACCCAAATGTTTTAGTGATTCGCATTCAACCAAACGAAGGAAGTTCGCTAAAAATTAATTGTAAAGTTCCTGGTATGAGTAATGTGATTCAACCGGTTAAAATGGATTTTCGTTATGGTTCTTATTTTGGAGCAGTTCCGCCTGAAGCCTATGAACGCTTGATTTGTGATTGCATGACAGGAGATAACACATTATTTGCAAGGGATGATGAAGTGCTTACATCCTGGAAACTTCTGACTCCTGTTCTCAAACATTGGCAAGAAAATCCACCGAAAGAATTTCCAAATTACATTTCTGGAAGTTGGGGGCCTGAAGCTGCAGATAAGCTCCTGGAAGATCAAGGAAGAAGCTGGCGTTTAATTTAAAAAAAGGACAATCATGGCATCTCCCATTCAAAAAAACTCTGGTTCCGATGCGACATCAATTAAAAATCAATTACAACTTCTTGACAAACTAGATTCAAGTAATAAGTTTATGAAAGCTTGTTTATTTAATTTAATTATTTACATGAATGACGCTCAACGAACAGATTATTTTAAAGAAATAACAGCTCACCTCATCAAACAATTTCCTTGTAGAATTTTTTTTATTGAAAAAGTAGAAAATCCAACGAAAGATGAACTTGAATTAAAAATCACTACAGATGTAAATGAAAACAATCGAGGGTTAAACTGCGACCACATTTATATCAGAGCCTCAGAAAAAAACCTTTATCGAGTACCCACTTTAATTCTTCCTTTATTTGTTCCTGATTTAGAAATTTATACAATTTGGGGTGAAGATCCCACTTTAGAAAACCCCATTCTTCCTTATTTTGAAAAATTAGCAAAAAAACTGGTATTCGATGCTAAGGGAGTGGAGGACTTACAAGAATTCACACGTAATATTTTAAAAAGAATTGAATCCTCTTCTTCTGAAATTGTAGATATGACCTGGGCTCGCATAAATGGATGGCGAGAAGTCTTGTCTCAAACCTATGACAGCCCTGAAAGACTCGAACAGCTAGAAACAGCTCATTCCATTAAAATCACTTATCATCAACCGCATGATTGTCAAGCTCTTCACTCTTCGACTAAAGCAATTTACTTACAAGGTTGGATCGCTTCTTCTCTAGGATGGAAATTTGAAAGCAAGCAACAAAAAGAGGGGCATTTAATTCTAAAATACAGTAGCTCAAAAGGAAATCATTCGATAGAATTGATCCCAGGAAATAATCCATTCTTTTTAGCTGAAGAAATCCTCGAAATTGAAGTGACTGGTCCCAATGACTATCAATGCACTTTCAAACGACAAAATAAACAAAAAGTCGAAGTACATGCCTTTAATCAGTATCAGTGTGAACTTCCTTTTATTTTACTTATGCCAACATTAGAAACAGGAAAAAATTTAATTCAACAAATGATTTATTTAAAAGTCAGCCATCACTACCACTCACTCATTCGACTATTAAGTTCGATCAATTGGAGTAAATAATGAAAAACATTCACAACCACCAACAGATTTTTTCAATTGACGATCGACGAGAACTTATTATTCCTGGCAATCTTAATGAAACCATTCAATTTTGTGTTAATCAATTTTTAGAGATTGGAAATCAGGCCATTCGAGAAAAAGATTTTTTTACAGTAGCTTTATCCGGAGGAAGTACTCCTTCCGCTATTTTCAAAGAATTGGCAAAAGAAGGAAATCGAGAAAAAATTGACTGGAATAAAGTTTTATGTTTTTGGAGTGATGAACGCAGTGTTCCACCTAATAATCCTGAAAATAATTGCTATAGCGCGATGCAATCGGGATTAAATCAAGTGCCTTTGTTACCGGAACACATTTATCGGATGCAAGCTGAAAAAAATATTCAACAAAATAGTCTCTTCTATGAAAAGCTCATCCATGAAAAAGTTCCAAATAACCGTTTTGACTTGATTATGCTAGGTATGGGTGAAGATGGCCATACAGCCTCATTATTTCCTCACACAGATGCTCTTCAAGTAAGCGATCGATTAGTCATCGAAAACGAAGTCCCTCAAAAAAATACATGGCGTATGACTTTCACCTATCCATGTATTAACCAAGCTCATCACATTTGCATTTACGTATTAGGAAAAAATAAAGCAAAAATGGTTCGTGAAGTATTAATCGACAGTGAAAATAATTTTGAAAATCTCCCCATTCAAAAAATAGGAACTGAGGAAAACAAAGCTTTATGGATTCTTGATCAAGAAGCAAGTTCTTTATTAAATGAGCATCCTCAAAAGATTAATGATTAAAAAAAATATGCCCATTCATTTTTATCCACAAAAATTCACTTCATCTTGGTTATTATGTTAGTTTTAGGTATTGAAAGCACTTGTGACGAAACCGCTTGCTCGATTGTAAAAAATGGAAAAGAAATTTTATCCAATGTTGTAGCCTCTCAAATTGATTTACATCAACAATACGGAGGCGTGGTGCCAGAGCTTGCCTGTCGCAGACACATCGATTTAATCATGCCTGTTATTGATCAAGCATTGAAGGAAGCAAATGTAACATTAAATGAAATCGATCTTTTTGCTGTGGCCTATGGTCCAGGACTCATTGGAGCTATTCTTATTGGGCTTAACACAGCAAAAGGATTAGCGCTAGCATTAAACAAACCTTTTATAGGTGTCAACCACGTCGAAGCTCATCTTTATGCAGCTCTCATGTCACAACCTCATCCAACTACTTTTCCAGCTTTAGGAGTCGTGTTATCTGGTGGTCATACAACTTTAGTTTTGATTAAAGGTTTAGGGGAATATCTACTCATTGGTCAAACGGTCGACGACGCATTGGGAGAAGCTTTTGATAAGGTGGCTAAAATGATGAGTCTTCCTTATCCGGGAGGACCAAAAATCGAAGAATTAGCTCATAGCGGTGATCCCTCTAAATTTTCATTTAAGGCAGGTCACGTTAAAACTAATCCTTTTGATTTTTCATTTAGTGGACTTAAAACGGCTGTTTTATATGCCATTAAAAAAGAACAAGAAAAAAATCCTGAGCTCTCAGAACAAAACAAGTATGACTTAGCCGCATCTTTTCAAAAGGCAGCTTTTGATGATATTATTAAAAAGACAAAGTTAGCTGTTGAAAAATACCCTGTTAGTTCGATTGTTTTTGGAGGAGGAGTGACAAATAATCAAACTTTAAAACAACTTTTTCACCAACATCCAGATTTTTCAAAATTTCATTTAATTTGGCCATCTATGGGGTTAAGTCTAGACAACGCCGCCATGATCGCTGGTTTAGGTTATGATCTTTTTCAAAGAAAAGGATCGGGGGATTCCATTGATTTAGAGCCATTGACGCGTATTCCTTTCAGTGTCGTATAAAAATTACAGGATGTA
>JAUXSJ010000095.1 GCA_030679615.1 Parachlamydiaceae bacterium
AGATTTTTTATCTTTAATTTTTTGCTCTTTAGGAAATAAATCAGATAGATTTGATTTTAATTATTTAATAAGAGGATTTGAGAAATCAATTAAAAGTTTATTAAAAGTAAATTATTGAAAAACAAATTTTAAATTAGTTAATTTTTATATTTAATAACTCAATAAAAAAGGTTTTTTAATAATGTATTCTCTAGATAAAGAAAATTTTAACATTCATAATATTAATGAAGTTGATGCAGGAAATAATGTAATAAAAAACGAATTATTAAAATGCAATATTTTAATAAATAATTCAATTCGAAAAAAAATATTTACCTTAGAAGAAAATGATCAGTACAATAAACTTTTAAAGAAAAATGATTATTTTTATATTTTTAAACATAATGAATTTTCCGCTGAAGAGTTAAAAAATGCAAAGGAAAATTATACACAATTTGCTACGCAATTATTAAAAAATGAAATTAAATATTTAGAAATCAATAATATTTCTAAAGAAGAAATAGGGAGTAAGGTTAATCAAGGTTGTATTTTTAAAACCTGCAAAAAAATATTAAAGAAAACTAGTTATTATCGAAAATTTTTAGATAATTTTTCTAAAACAAATAAAGAAAATCGAATTTTTCGATTAGGTGAAACATGTGTTGTTTTAAAAAAACATAACATTCAATGGTTGTTAATAGAAATTATTATTAAAAGTGGTGAAAATTTTCATCAAGCTTTTAATTGTAAATTTCAAGATGGAAAGAATAACCTGCAACATTTAATTGTATTTGGTCATTATCAAAAAGATTTGAATATCTGTTTGTGGTCAGGTCAAAATTTACCAGAAAAAATATCTGATGATTGGAGAATTTATAATGGAAATAATTATTTAATTCAAAAAATCTATAACTTAACAACACATCGTTTTTTAGTTTTAAAAAATGTTCGCATGGAAATAAAAAACTATAAAACTCACGCAAATTATTTAATGAAATCGTTCTATATTCATAAGCAATCATTTAATTCACAAAATACAGATCCATTTACTTTGAAAGGTATTTGTCCTATTTATGCTGCAATAAATCAAAAAAATTTGCATGGCATTATTTCTCCTAAAATGGATGGTGATTGTTTTGAAATAATTCAGCAACAGGGTGCTCAGTTTTTTTCTAATAGGCCCTTTGATTTCATACGTGAAATTTTTCGACTTATTCAAGTACTCGAAGACGCAAGTAAAAAAAATATTTTCTATGTAGATTTTAAGCTTGATAATATTTTATATAAATTTTCACAAGATAATAGGATAAAGCTTTTTTTAGGTGATTGGGATGGAATTTCTAATTTTATGGGAAATGAAGCTCTTGAATACTATAAAAATGGCATGTTTCCAGGCCCTATTTCTGAAGAATATTCTTGCTTAGAAGACAGAGAATTATTTGCAGATTATTGTAAAAAAAATCTAGATGAGGGATTCGACGTAGATGAGATAAGATCAAGAGTCGAAGCTCATGTGATTTATACAATAGGTTCAACCATTTGGGCTTTATTAACAGAAATTTTTGTACCATCAGAGGAGATTCAAATTAAGCAAATTATTAATGAAATGGATTTATATAATAAATGGCCAACAGAATTTATTAATTTAATGTTATGGATGATAAATAAAAATTATACTGATAGGCCTTCTTTTGAAGTTTCGTTAATTTTATTAAAAAAATTCTTGTAGAAATAAAGTCTAAACAAAATTTGTAATGTTTCCTTGACCTCTTCGAAATTCGCTTTGCTTGAAAAATTGATCGTTAGGCAATTTTAACGAGAATGGATTTTCGAAAGAGGTCTAATATTTAGTCTTTTTTTACATATTTTTGACATCTTTGATATTTGTTTGGTTAATCTCTTAATACAAAAATAAATAGTAGAATACGATGCTATTCAAAAATATGATATAAACATATAATTAATTTTGCAAATATAGTTTTTATCCTTTCATTTTTATTCTTTTACAATTTTTTTAAAGTTAAAATTTTTTTTAAACAAAATTTAATGTTTTTTAATAGTACAATGTACTAGTATTTCTTTTTTTTATAATGAAAATAAGGTTTTAGAATGACATCTCCTACTACTAATCAAAATTTTTTAGTAAATAGCAATATTAACTTTGTTTCTAAAGGGCTTACAATTCTTGATGATAAGCACATTAAAGAATCCAAAGTAAAAAAATTAGCTATTAAAATTTCACTTAAAAAAAATATTAACGATAATGATGATAATTTTGTTAAAGAAAGAATTTTAAAGAAACATGATTATTACTATATTTCCCGTTACCATGATGTACATTTGAAAGAATTAGTTAATCAACATAACTATACATTTAAGAAAATATTTGAAGATGAAATTCAATACTTAAAAATAAATGATTTTTCTGATGAGCAAATTGAAGAAAAAATTAATGAAGGGAAAATTGTTTCAACATGTCATCAACTCATAAAAAGTGGAGATGATTATGATCAAATTATAGATAATTTCAAAGAATCAAAAGATAAATGTTTGAGTTTGATCATTCAGGATCGGAAACTTTTATTTAAGAAATTTCAGATAAGAACATTAATGATAAGAATGATTTCGAAAATTGGAAAAAATACATTCCAAGCATTTCCTTTTACAGTGAAAGATATAAGAGATAATGACCAACATTTTATTGCTTATCGAGAAAATATACAAAAATTGAATGTCATCGTCTGGTCCGGTCAAACGGATATAAATTTATCAACGAGCTGGAAGATCTGTCAAAGAAATAAATTTTTAATTCAAAGTATATATAATTTAACAAACAAAAAGTTTTTAGTTTTAAAAAATGTTTTGACGAGCAGGAATGATTATTTGTTTAATGCTTCTGAATTATTGCGTCCACAAGAACTTCTTTTGAGAGCATTTCATCCCGACCACACCGATCCATTTGTTTTAGACGGAATATGTTCAATATTAACATCTGTTCGAGAACGGGAAGGGTTACTTGGAGTTATTTTACCTAAGATGAAAGGTGATGGTGTTGATTTAATAAATGAACTTATGAAAACAAAAACTCCACTATTTGAAAATTCATATAAATTTCTTTGCGAATTTTATCGTATGATTAAAGTTTTAGAGAAAGCTAGTGAGCATAATATATATTATACTGATTTTAAGCCTGAAAATATTTTTTATCGAATGGATAATGGTTTACGTTTTTATTTAGGAGACTGGGATGGAATCAATGATTATACAACACGATGGGCTAAACAATATTATGTAAACGGCCGTATTCCAGGTGAAACAACTGTATGTTATTGCTGTTTTGATGATATTAATTCTTTTCAGAAATTTTGTGAAAAATTAGATCTTGATTCTTTAGAAGAGAATCATGAATTAAAAGCACGACTTGAAGCTCATGTTGTTTATACGATTGGGACTGCATTGTTTAAATTCTTGAAGAATTCTTCTAATCTTAATGATAATTTACAAACTGATTTGAATTTAAATTTTATAAGAGAACTAAAGCAAAAATGGCTACCAGCTTTAATTAATTTGATGTTATATTTATTAAATAAAAAATATCATGAAAGGCCGAAGCTTAGTCAAGTTGCTTCAATGTTTTTAAAAATTATAAGTACCTATAAATTTTAAGAAATGATCGAAAACATTTTAAGTTAAATTGTTATTAATTTTATTGACACGTAAGCATAAAATGCCGTCCTTTCAGGACTCGATGATTATTTTACGATTACCCAGGCCTCCGCTTCGCTCCGACCTGGGCTATGAAATGCCGGCCCGTTGGGCCTGAAGGATTTTATCTTTGAATGTGATATTTAAAGTATTTAACTTTACATAATTATATCAATTTACTTTAAGCGAGAATCCTTCAGGCCCAACGGGCCGGCATTTCATAGCCCAGGTCGGAGCGAAGCGGAGGCCTGGGTAATCGTAAAATAATCATCGAGTCCTGAAAGGACGGCAATTCATGCTTACGCCTCGATTAATAATAACATTTTTTTAATTTAATACCATCGTGCTTATGCTTACACCTTTAGCAATATGCTTTCGCCGCATGCGGTTTAAAAAAAGCTAAAGTTAACAGCACAATGAGAAATTTAATTATTCATTAACAGTTAATCGAATCATTTTTTGTTCTTCGACAGGGCGATCTCCTGGGCCAGTTTTTGTTTTTTCAATTTTTTGAACTACATCATAGCCGCTAACCACTTCCCCGAAAATAGTGTGTTTACCATTCAACCATGGAGTTGGTGCTGTAGTGATAAAAAATTGACTGCCATTCGTTTTTGGCCCAGCATTCGCCATCGCAAGAATTCCAGGTTTATCGAATTTAACTTCTGAAGTGACTTCATCTTCAAAAGGTTTTTTCCAGATTGATTCTCCCCCTCTACCTGTTCCAGCTGGATCACCTGTTTGGATCATAAAGTCTTTAATCACGCGATGAAAAACGATCCCATTATAATAACCATTTTTTGCATGCGTAATAAAATTTTCTACAGCTTTTGGTGCAATGTCTGGTCGTAAAGCGACTTTGATTGTCCCCTGTGTTGTTTCAATTTCCACTGTTGGGCGTTGGTTCATTTGAGATTCTTCTCCATGTAATGGGTTTAAGGAATTAAGGATAAAAAATGTAAATGCACAAAAATAAGAAATCAGATGTCTCATTTTTTCTCCAGAGTAATGGATTATTTTCATGTTTGCTTAAAAAATCCTGCTTACTTAAGCAAGAATACTGGGAATTAGTCTTATTATCCATCCATTTTTAGTCAAGAATTTATCAAATTAATTTTTTTAAAAAATTATTCTAAGATTTACAGGTTTAATACAATAAAATTATCTATTCTTAACTAAATTATTTTAAAATTTAACTATATAATAGAATAAAAAGTATAAAGCCGAGGTAGATTATGCCATTACCTGATAATATAGTGAATGGGTCAAAGAGTGTAAGTAATAATGAAATTATTGAAATAAAAGACAACCCAAAAGTTTCCTCTAATAAAATTGGGGTTTTTAATGGTCATGAAGTTCAATCAGGAAAAAAAGATGATTTAAAAAATGTAAAAGTTCCAGACTCACCAGTATTGGAAAATGCTATTAATCCTGTTCCTCATAATATTCAACCGCAGGATCCTCATCCAGAAGTCATGGAAAAACTTGAAAATGAAATAAAAATATTCAATGAGCAGTTAGAACAAATTCAAGAAAATCGAGGTTCATTAATTGGTGTGGATTATACAAGAACGCAATATGGTGCAATAGCGTTTACGGGAGTCGAAGGATCTTTTTTTGCAGTTGAAACATTGGAATTCGTTGAAGGAATTCTTCCTCATCATGTTGTTGAAGAATTTAAAATTTTTGAACACATGGAAGGTTTATCTCGATTTATGTCATTAAGCAACACCCTATTAGTTGCGTTAAATTCAGGGTTAGCTGGCGTTGCTTTAATTTATAAGACATATTTAATGGATGAATCTGAAAAACTCTTAGATAAAGTAAAATACGAGCTGCAAGAAAAATTAGACAATAAAGAAATCTCTCAAGAACAATTTGAAAGTTTGAGTAAAAACCTTTCTAATTGGGAAATTCAACTTGAATTACAACGTGTTTCATTAAATGCAGAAAGAACTGTATTTGGTGTTTCTTTGATCTCTACAGTCACTAAAGTTGTATCTGAACCCATTAAATACATTCCACATGAAATCGCATTAGCTGGAACCTTTTTAAGTTCGACTACAATTTTATTAAAAGGGTTTGAGGTGATTATTACAGGGATTGAATATGCTCACGCTCGTCATGGGAAAGAATTGACTCATGAATGGATTGAAAAGCATGATGATTGGGTCAAAGACCATCAATATGGATTTGATCGTAAGGCCATAGATTTAAAAATAAATCTAGATCGAGTTGTAGAGAAATTGAGCTTTAATGAATTAAAGTCTGTTTTTGAAAAAGTAAATTTTGGAGATGAGAAATTTACAGTGGCATTGGAAATGTTTAAAGTTAAAAATAAAGAGGGGTTAATAACCTTTTTTAATGATAATCCAAAGATTAAAGCTGACATTGCAAAAAAAATGATCACAATGTTTCCAGCTTATGAAATTAAAGAATTTGATCCACGTGATAATGGTGTTAAATATATCACAAATCAAGCTGAAGACTTGTTAAGTCGAAGAAAAATAGCAAAAGATAATTCTATTTTACGTATTGATTATAAAAGTAAGGAAACTGAAATTCGCGAAATGATGTATACATCATTTAAAAATACGACAAAACAATTTGTTCGTTATACTAAAGAAGGTAAAATTGTTAAAAATCTAGATGCATTGAATCAATGGGTCATTCCTGGAAGCGAAAATTCGATTGCAGTAGAGTTAAATCTACGTGCAAAAGAACTAAGTATCCAAGGAAAAGATATGACCGATGATGATGTAAATAGATTAAAAATGTTAATAGGTGTACATGGTGAAGAGCTATTTAATGATTGGTTTAATAAGCTTTCTATAGATAAAAAACTCGAATTTTATGTTGAGCATAAGAATACCTATGAAAAAACGGCGATGAGCGCATTAAATGAATTAATTGTTCATAAACATGATTTAGAAAAGAAATTCGTTGATTTCAAGCACTCTTCTTCAAAGCTTAGGTTTTTTGTAACTGCTGGTTTATTTGTAGGAAGTACTATTTTAACCGTAATGGGTATTTTAACTCTTCCTGTGCCAGCAGTAGGTT
>JAUXSJ010000099.1 GCA_030679615.1 Parachlamydiaceae bacterium
AATGGAGTCGTCCGATTAATTACCGCGACTGACACCTTAATCATTATCCAGATAGCTTTATGCCTTTATAGCAGTCAACTCTTCTCTCAATTCACCAACTTTTTTTGCTAATTCGTCTCTTTTTAAGGGAGAAGAACCTAATAGAATATTTTTAATAACTGTAATTCTGCCCCAGAAATTTTGAGCTTTGTTAGTAGAAAAAATAACATGTAAATGCCAATGCTTTACCGTTTGACCCGCATCTACTCCGGTTTTATTAAGAAGATATACATTTTTTACCGTTTTTCTCGTTGTCGTAAAATGATCAATCAACTTTCCAGTCAAATCGAGAGATTCACAATATTCTTCTTGTGTGACATCAGTAAAAGTTTCACGATGCTGTTTAGGAACTACTAGAAAGTGAAGTTTTTCTCCTCCAAATCCAATTGGAGCATAATTGAAGAGGACATTGACTTTTCTTCCTGTAATCACCCACTGGCGTTCAATAGTATCATCCTTGCAAAATGAGTCATCGCTCCTACTTGAAACATCTGAAGGTTCCGTTGTTTCCGCAGATTTGCTCAAAAGCAATTCATATTTTTTAAGTTGATTTTTACCTTCTTTTTCCGAAACCTTCACACCACCAAAAACTGTTCTCCACAGAACTTGAATTTGCTGGAAGGCTCGTCCGATAAAGGTGCGACATTTTTTGTAAGGAACCATTTCCCAATTGAAAGCATTGGAATCCACCATGCCGTAAATAAGGTATTGATTCGTAAAATTACTGCTCTTCCAGGCCTGAGCAATATGTTGCATAAACAGATAGGAGTCAGCGTGATTTTGCGTCGACCATTCTTTAAATTGTTTCTCAGGGGCTACCAGATGCAGAGATTGATTGAGTAATTGCTTGTTAGGAACAACTGTTAAGAGGTTCCGATCTTTATTGCTCTAAAGGATGTTTGATAGGTAATTCATGTTAAATCTCCTTGGAATATCGCGAAATGAGTGGAATCCTGACAAAAGTTCTGACATAATGCCATGTGAATTATGTGTATGGCGAGTATGTCGGAACGAAAACTATTGATTTCGAACGAGTTAAAAAGTGGGGCAAGCTGGACTTGAACCAGCGACCAGCGGGTTATGAGTCCGCTGCTCTAACCAACTGAGCTATTGCCCCAAGAGTTGGAAAAAATAAGCATAGCAACCTGAGCTTGATATTTTCAAGTGTTTTTTCTGGAAAGTTGCATCTGACTTTAAAAAGCACCTACTTTTAAAGTTATTTATCAGGAAATTTATTAACTTTTTTTAATACTGCGTAAAAAATACGTTGCTGGAGTTTATAACACGTACACTGACTTACAAATGTATTTTCTATCATAAGAAAAACCAAAACCTGTCAACTCCCCTATTCTCATGTTCGCTTTTAAATTCTTATAGCCTGTTAAGCAAACTATGAGAGTAAAAATCGACCTATTTAGATCTCATGAATTGAAGAATTCCGGCTTTTAATTCGTTTGCAGCTTTCTATTATTAGATTTATGCATAATAATAAGTAAACTAAATTATTTCCTGAATTAATTCATTTTATAAACAAACTAGAATGATTATGAAGAACAAATCATTGTTTCGAAATTCTACAAATTATAAAATTTTGAAATAAAATTAAATCCATTAAATCCACTTCACTTAGTTTTATTGAATTCATTACAGTAATCCCAGCTCCCAATATAAACACATATAATAATATTTCATAAAAAAAATGAAGCCTGACTCATTTGAAGATCTTCAACAGTTACTTGAAACAAGAAAAACAATTACATTTTCATGGTCAATTTCAACATGATCTAGTTGAGTGTGGCTACTTCTTGTTGAATAGAAAGAATGCCAGGTATTCAGGTCGCAAATGATAGAAATATAACCTAGACTTTAGTCTGGGCTTGTTTTTTGCAGGCTTTAGCCTACAAGTCCAGTTAAGATTATCATAAAAAACTGCTATAAGGATAGTCTTCATGTAGCAGTTAGAGGTAAAAAAAATAGCTGGACTTGCAGGCTAAAGCCTGCAAAAACAATCCCAGACTAAACTCTAGACTACATTGCATCATTAGAATCTGGACTTTTCAAGCAGATGTAGTCGCACTCACCTAGGTTCTGAATACAAATTATTTTCTTGTTCGAATGCCGCCTCAGATAAAACCTTCTTAGCCCTTACTCCAAACTTCGACAAGTCGAAGCTTTAGAAAGCGGTGACAAGTCACGCGCACTCCAAATTTTAGTTGTTTTTGTGTAAGTGTGGAGTGCTCTGACTCGTCATCGAACTTCACATAGATCTAAAAGCAATTTTAGCTTAAGTCGGTCGAGTATCTGGAACGGGTGTAAACGATTGAATTCCTATATCTTTTTTAGTCCAATTAATATGCCGAGTATCACTATCTCCCAAATTTTTTTCTGTTACATACATCCTTATACGATCACAATATTCATTGTACAATTGATTCCATGAATTTTGAATAGTTCCATTTTGGTAAAAAGTTTTAGCGTGAACTTCCGAAATCTCAGGATGATAGAAATCTTCTTTATTTTTTTCCCAAGGAATTGGGCCCCACGTAATTTCTCCCCGAACCATATGATAAATATTTGTACAACAATAAAAAGTTCGGTACTGATAAGAATCTTGTCGAGTTAATGCTACTGCGTAGGTTCTATCTTCATCACTTTTGGAAAACAATGCCTCAGTAAACGATTTAAGATCATCCAGAGTAAGATTGCTAATAGCGTATGCGATTTTCATACATTCATCAGCAGCAGTTACTATTTCTTGATCGCTCCAAGGATTCTTTGTATTTTTCTTCAACAATTCTAATAAATTGCCATTAAGCTTCCAAAATAAAGTTGTTAAAAGTGCAATTTCTGGATTTGTAGGCTGATTGGTTAAAGCAAAACCACCCCTACTTGATTTAAACTTATGAGAAGTAATATCAGCATGTTCTTTCAGTTTATTTCTTGCAAAATCAAGGGCCTTCTGACCTAAATCAGAATAAGGCTTAATACTTTTATCTTGTTCAACGGAGTTCTGTACTATTGATTGTAGGTCTCCACTTCCTTGTTTATTCTGCT
>JAUXSJ010000103.1 GCA_030679615.1 Parachlamydiaceae bacterium
AGTAGATGAGAAAACATAATTCTTCCATTTCCATAACCCATTGCACGACAAGCTTCCACATACAAAAGCTGCTTTTGTTTAAAAAATTCCCCGCGCACAAAACGACTAAAACCTGTCCAACCAAATAAACCAATGATTCCGATCACAAGAAAAATCGATTTACTTTGAAAAAAAGCTACAATCATTAAGAGCATAAAAAATGTTGGCATGGATTCCCAAATTTCAATGAAACGATAAAGAATTAAGTCAATTTTCCCTCCGTAATATCCAGAAATGGCTCCAATAGGTACTCCAATCAATAGAGCTAAGGCGATTGCTAACAGCCCGACTGACAGTGAAATTCTGATTCCAAAAATTAATGAAGCGACCATGTCTTTTCGATTGGGTCGAGTAATATCCCACCAACTGACATAATGATTCAATGCTTGATCTCCTCCGGCATCATCTTCCCAATGAAAAGGTCGTATCAATGGCATGACTTCGTATTTCAAAAGGGATTGTTGTTCTTTAAGCCATTGGATTTTTGCTTTTAAGTAGTCTGATTTCTCTACTGAAAGATTTATCCGATTGATAATAGGTTGATAGGTTAAATTCCATAAACTGGGAAATAAAGCATTTGTTTGATCTCTTTTAACAGCCTGATTCAAATAATCTTTTTCATGTCCTTTTATTCTTTCATGCTGTTGTTGATATTGTTGAAAACGCAAAACAAGATTTAATTTTGCGTAAGAGTTTAATCCTTTTAATTCTTCCTCCCAACTTTTTCCATTTAGATTCATCAGTTTTAATTCTTTTTTTTTCAAAGCTGCAGGGTTATTAGGAGGGAAAAAAATCAAAAAAAGAAATAAAACAATCTGTAAAAGAGCAACACTAATACAAAACCACCAACGCGTTTTGGAAGAATTTTTTAGAAAGTAATACCCTCCAATAAACACCGGAAAAGTAAACATTAATAAATTGAAGAAAATATCTAAGCGCTTTGAAAAGAATCCCGGATAAAAGAGATAGCGGAAAAGAGGTAAAAACCATTCTCCATTATATTGTACGATGAGAGGTTTACTTGATGCAAGTAAAGGAGCGTAGATTCCTGCTAAAATAAATAGACACACGATGCCTAAAGAAAATAATCCTAAACGATAGTGTGAAAACTGCTTCCAAATGATTTGTTTAAAAGTGAGCTGATTTTGCATTTTCTAATCCAAAGTAATGCGTGGATCTAACCACATATAAGCTAAATCTGCAATGAGATATCCCATTAATGTTAAAAATGATCCAACTAATGCTGAAAACATGATTACGTTATAATCACGATTAAGCACGGCATCATAAAAAAACTTACCAAATCCATTAATTCCAAAAAGTGTTTCAACAATTAAGGATCCTCCCAAAATAACACCTAATGAACTTGCTAACGATGTAATTAAAGTTATCGACGCATTTCGACCAATGTGCTTAAACATAATTGTTGAAGGTGGGAGTCCTTTTGCTTTTGCTGTACGTACATAATCTTGCCTTAATACTTCAAGAATGACAGTTCTAGAAAGTCTTGCTTGAGAGGCTAAACTTCCATACATCACAGCAACAATAGGTAGAGCAATATGTTGTAAAATATCTAATAATCTTTCAAAAGAGGTTTCTTGATTGTAAATGCGATCTGGATTGGTAAATCCATAAATAGGGATAGGAATATCTGTAAAGGGAAAGTGATGATAAAGAGCAATATTTTGGATTAAAAAAGGAGCTACAACAAAAACAGGAATGGCATATAAAATGAGAAAAAATAGATTCAAAGAGTAATCGGGCCAACGATTTTGATAATACGCCATTAACAAACCAAATAATTGACATAACATAAAGACCACTATCATAGGAAGTAGAGAAAGAGTAAGGGAGTATTTGATTCTTTTTGCAACTTCACTGATAACAGAACGACTTGAATCGTTTCTCATACTGCCAAAATCAAGGTGAATAACCCTATTCATGTATTTAATGAAACGAGTTTCGAAGAAAAAAATGGATATTTTTTCTGAAAAATCAGGTTCAAAATGATAGTAAGATTGATTCTTAGTATACCAATATGATAATTCTTTGACATTTTGATCAATGACCTCTGGAGTAGCATTAAATGGAGGAACAAATGAACGTAATTCTAGATCATCTTGGGTAATTTTTCTGTTCCAAGCTTTTTCTTCAGGAGATAATTTAGATCCTAGATAAGCAGAACGGGTTCCACCCCTCACAAAAAAATGAAAAGCTAATTGCTGGATAGATTTCGGTGTATTGGGGTCTTCTATGATTTGTAAAAGATGAGGCATGATAAAACGAGATTGATCTCCAAACAAAATACGCAATTGATTATAATCTTTTGGTGAAATTTCTTGATTAACTTGTGGAGACTCTTTTTTATTGGCAAGCTTCCATAAAGTTGTTTTTACATCATCTAAAGAAAGAGACGGCCATGTATTGAATAAAATAGGTAAGGTTAAACCATAAAATTCACGAAAATGAAGATAACGCTCATCGCTATTAAAAGCAGTTGAACGATCGGCACGACGAGTCGCGTTACCTTCAGCAGTGGTTTCAGAATATGAAGTAGGGTCTCCTGGAGCCAAATTAATGATCACGAAATTAACAAGAATAATACAAAAAAGCGTCAAAGGTAAAAGGAGTAATCGTCTAAGAAGGTAAATCCACATGTAAAAGTTTAGTTCCTCATCAAGTTTTTATGTAATGTACAGTACTAATTTAAAATGTCGTCCTTTCAGGATTCAATGATTATTTGCGTTTTCCCAGACCTCCGCTTCGCTCCAACCTTGGCGAATATGGCCTCTTTTGGTTGGAAGTGAAACTCATGCTTATCTGAAGGTAATCAGCAGGCTGTCTCGACCTGAATCTATTTTGGCTATCAGGCCGGGACGGCCTGAATACCTTCTTTAGACCTTCGCTGCTTTGAAATACCGATCTGTTGGGCCTGAAGAAGGTATTCAGGCCGTCCCGGCCTGATAGCCAAAATAGATTCAGGCCGAGACAGCCTGATTTTTACCTTCAGATAAGTATGAGTTTCACTTCCAACCAAAAATCATTTAAATTTTCTTCTCCCCGTCTCTTGCGTCTCTCCGTCTCTGCGTTGAATTTGCACTTTGTGTGTGTATTCATTGAATGATTACATCCACATTAGTCTTCTTTAATCCAAAAAATGTTTGACTGAAGACTATCTACATTGCCACCCGGAAATAAATCTTGATTATCTGCTGGGATCAAAACGTTTTGTAAATAGCTGCGATAAGCCACTGTTGCCTTTGGGGCAAATAAAAAGACATAGGGAGCTTCATTGTGAATGATTTGTTGGATACGATGATAGATTTCTATTCTTTTTTGAGGGTCTTCCTCATACTCTAATTGATCGCATAACGTATCGACTTCATGATTAGAAAAACTAATAAAATTAGAGGATCCTTTTTCTGCAGCACTACTTGAATACCATAATTGCTTTGGATCTTCCGGAGGTGTGTCTAAACTCCAAGTCATGCAAAGGGCATCGAAATCCTTATTATCAAAAAGGGCTGAAAGATCGGCAACATCAATTCCACTAAGATTACACTCAATTCCTAATTCCCTAAGAGAGGTGGCAACAAATTCACAAATGGATTTGAAGGTCGTATCTTTAACATAATAATTTAAGGTAAATTGAAAAGGGATCCACTTACCATCGATTTGTTTTTCAAGCACTCCAGATCCGCGTCTATCAATCCAGCCTTCTTCGTGAAGATATTGACGCGCTAAATCGATATCATGAGGATAAGGTTTAATGTTTTTATCGTAAGCAGTTGAGTATGGAGAATTAGGGCCGGTGATTTCTAATCCCATTCCATTGAGGTTCTGTCTTATAATGCGTTGACGATCGATGGCCATTGTTAATGCTTGACGAACTTTTTTGCTTTGAAACTGAGGTCGGAGTTCATTCCATGCAATGTATGAAAACGATCGAGACAAAAAACTAAGGCGTTGAATTTCAAGGCCTGGATTTTGTTGGATTTGTTGTTGATAGGGAGCGCTCTGTAAAAACTCTTGAAGTTCATTCAATTGATTTGGTCGTATGGAAGTGAGATCAATGTTTCCAAGTTTAAAATCATTCCAAATAGAATCGGGAGAATCTTTAAATTTAATTTCGTAAGATTCTACCAATGTTGCTAGTGGATTAAAGTAATGAGGATTTCGTTTAAATTTAACTTCTCGATCGTTCATTCCATCAAAAAGCCATGCACCGCAACATACAATCACATTTTGAGCCCAATGGTGAGAAAAATTTTGTGCCCAAACAGAATTTATACGGTAAGTATTGGGCTGATCATCATCTTCCACAATTTTTGATCCATCAGCAAAATACTGATAAACAAAGCGAGGTAAGGGGGAAATTGAACCAGTGATTGACTTCGCTGTGTACTTCATTTGATGAATGACTTTTCCATTAGCATCAACTGCTTCTTTCGTTTTCCATTTAACGACTAAATTAAAATCATCAATGACTCTAACTTCTTCAATGTCATTAAAATGAGAGTTTCTCAAAGTAACTGCTAAAAGTTCTTCGACATGTGGATTTTTCACCGCATCAAAATAGAATTTAAAATCATGTGCAGTGACTTGATGTCTTTGCAAAAACCATGGTGCTAACTCAATATTATCTGAAAAATGACGAGGATTAAGGGGTTCCCAAAATAAATCTTCCCTTAATTTTAACCAATATTCAGGATAGCCTTCATCATTGTATTTTAATTCCATTGAAATGGCAGCTTCAGGACAATAGGTTTCATATTTTCCAATCTCCTGAGTCACTAAACTGGGAATACACATACGATTCCAGCTAGCTGCTTCATACCATCCAGTAAAAGGATTTAAATGATCAGGCTTACCCATGGTATTGTTTTTGCGGATACCATGCGGAGTAAAATGTGGACCTAATTGTTTTGGAAGCGTGTGTAAATAAAATGGATCCGGTGAAAGTAAATTTTCAGATGAAGTTTCAATGAGTGCGATTTCATTTTTTGATTCGTGGATATTTGGTGATTTCTGATAGTTTAATTCAGTCTTATTTAAGGTTCCTTTGACTTCAACTAATTCATGTTTGATTTGTTTAAGATCAAATTCGATCTCTTTAAGATTTTCTTCGATTAAAAGGGAAGACCAGTAAAGCATCCCCATCAAAGCAAAGACACCGAGAATCAAAATCAAACGCAAAAAATATAAAGTAAGGGATTCTTTTTTCATCAATAGATCACAATATGGTAAATGGTTGGTGCTTCAGGATTTAAGATCAAATGGGGTATCCAACCTATTTCGGCTATACCACGGCAAATTGCTAAAAACCCTACTAACATAGAACTTAACCCTAAAATGGGACGATCATACCGTTTCAATTTTTTTAGTAAAGATAAAGGTTGCATAGCTAAAAAAAGAGAGGGGCTTGTTAAAAGTGCAAATGCGAAACCATTACATAATCCTACCCAAGGATCGCCTACTAAAGCGCATGCAGAGAAGACGATTAATGTTTGTCCACAGGGAAGAGCGACTGTGAGAAATCCAAACAAAAAAGTCGACCAACCTTTGTCTTTTAATAAGAGAGAAGAAACCCAATATTGAACAGTTTGTAAAAATCTATTTCTTTGTTTTTTTGAATTCAAGATAGTAGGGTTTCTAATAAGCATGTTTATTCCCCACAAAAAGAGTGCTGATCCAAAGAACAAAGAGATAAATTCTGCTAAATAATATTGTTTTAGAGTGCTGTGTAAAACTGCGCCAATTTCACCCGCGATGCAACCGGCAAGACTGAATGAACAGATTCTTCCAATAAAATAATAATAACGATATTGGTGCTGTCCGATTAACATCACTAAAGGACCGCACATTCCAAGACAATGAAGATTCCCAAAAAGATATAAAGGAAGTAAGGAAAAAAATAGTGTCATTTTAATTTTGATCGTGGAGAGTTATTTGTTGGGCATCGTAACGCATTTTTTGAATGCTTCCCATATCCAATCCTGTAGAGCCTGAATGGCGAGTAAAGGCAATAACGATGACATAAAACATAATTCCGAAGAATAAAACCAGGACGCCATTTGCTACGAATCTAAACCAATGCCAATTGCGCATAATCCATCCTATTATATATTTATCACAACGAGGACAAAGGCTAACGTCTGTGTAAATTTAACGCAGAGACTGGGAGACGGAGAGACGCAGAGAAAATATATTAAATAAAAAAATCATATTCATGAATTTAAATTATTTTCTTTGCGTCTTTTCGTCTCCCAGCCTCTGCGTTTAGATTTAAAACGGACATTGACCGCTCGCTCATAAATACAATATATGATAGGTTAATTTTTAGATGATTAAAAAATTTTATACGTTGAATGAGTCAATGAGAGGTATTAAATGCATACAGCTCAAACTGAGCTTTTAGCTGAAAAATTAATAAATAAAGTTAAATCTCATTTAATTAGCACCATTGGTCGCATTTCTGAGGAAGCAAGTACCTCTGAATTTTATCGCGCTCTTTGTTACGCAATTCGTGAAGAAACAATGATGAATTGGATGGCTACTGCACGAACAATTGCTCAGCATAAGGCGAGAAGAATTTACTATCTATCCATGGAATATCTGCCAGGGCGTCTTTTTTTAAATAACATTACCAACCTTTGCTCAACTGAAGTTTTGCTCATTGTTTTGCAAAAAATGAATCGGAACTTTAGAGACATTATTCTTTGTGAGGATGATCCAGGCTTAGGAAATGGAGGGTTGGGTCGCTTGGCATCTTGTTTATTAGATTCATTAGCCACATTACATTATCCAGCTCAAGGATATGGTTTACGTTATCAATACGGGATTTTTGAACAGCAAATATGGGATGGAATTCAGGTTGAGGCTCCCGATTGCTGGTTATTAAATGAAAACCCTTGGGAATTTCGTAGAGATCGTCGTCGAGTTCATGTGAAATTTTGCGGGTCACCCAAAGCGAATTATAATATTCATGGTGATGAAATCATGGACCTAACAAATGCGGAAGAAGTAGGTGCATTACCTTATGATTATCCCATTGTAGGCTATAGTAAAAATAATGATTTCACTGTTGCCACATTGCGTTTATGGTCTACAAAAGACTCTCCGCGTAATTTTTTATTACAACGTTATAATGCAGGACGTTTGGATCAAGCCGCAGAAAATACAACACTGACGGATGTGCTTTACCCTAGCGATAATACAGAAATTGGAAAAAGAATTCGTTTAAAGCAAGAATTTCTACTTGTCTCAGCATCCATCCAAGATATTGTACGTTATCATCTAGTGCATTATAAAAATTTAAGAGAATTTGCAGATAAAGTTCGTATTCAAATTAACGATACGCATCCTTCTTTAGTCATTGCTGAGCTCATGCGCATTTTGACAAAATGGCATGATGTACCCTGGAAAACCGCTTTTGAAATGACTGTAGCTTGCACCGGTTATACAAATCACACTATTCTTACAGAAGCATTGGAGCAATGGGACACAACACTCCTATTTTATTTACTTCCTCGGCAATACAAAATCATTGAACGCATTAATCAGGATTTTTGCACAGCGGTTCGAAATCGATATCCAAATGATGAGGAAAAAATTCGCCGCATGTCCATTATTCAAGATGGAAAAGTGCGAATGGCAAATTTGGCGATTATAGGATCTCATGCAGTGAATGGTGTGGCAGAATTGCACTCGCAAATTTTGAAGAAAACAGTCTTTAAAGATTTTGCAGAGTTTTATCCGGATCGATTTATTAATATTACTAATGGAGTCACACAAAGACGTTGGTTGTTGGAATGTAATTCAGAGCTTGCTTCGTTTATTACGAAAAGAATCGGCGATGACTGGATTACAAATTTTACCAAAATTAGAGAATTAGCAAAATTTGCAACTGATCCTGAATCGCAACAAGAAATTATGGAAATTAAAAAGAAAAACAAAATGCGATTTATTGAATTTCTCAATCGAGAAAACAAAATGAGAGATCATACAGGAACAATTGTTGGGCCTCCACCGCTTGTAGATATCCATTCGCTTTTTGACGTACAAGTTAAGCGTATCCATGAATATAAGCGGCAGTTAATGAACGCTCTTTACTTAGTCATGCTTTATCACGAACTGCAATTAAATCCAGAATCACATATTAAACGTACTGCTATTTTTGGTGGTAAAGCAGCTGCAGGATATGAGACAGCAAAAGACATAATTAGATTAATATGTTGCATGGCTCGAAAAATTAATCGAGATGCCTCCATCAAAGGACAATTAAAAATTGTTTATTTGGAAAATTACAATGTAACTTGGGCTGAAATGGTGATCCCTGCAAGTGATTTATCTGAACAGATTTCAACAGCAGGGACAGAAGCTTCTGGCACTGGAAATATGAAGATGGCTATCAATGGAGCTTTAACAATCGGAACTCGAGATGGTGCTAACATTGAAATGGAAGAAGAAATCACACCAGAATGGTGGCCTTTTTCATTTGGATGTTCCACTGAACAAATTGGAAAAATGAAAACGGACAATTCCTATCATTCTAGAGAAATTTATGATAGCAACCATCAAATCAAACGTGCAGTGGATTCATTGAGAGATCGAACCTTTGCTCAAAATGAAGAAGAACATCTCGTGTTTAGTGATTTGTATCATAAATTAATGGAAACACATTATGGAGGTCCGCCTGATCGATATTTTACATTGAAGGACTTGGAAAGTTATTATCAAACTCAAAAAAAAGTGGAAGAATTATATCAGCAACCAGAACATTGGGCAAGAACTGTTATTGAGAATATAGCTGGGATGGGAAAATTTTCATCTGATGTTTCAGTAAAGCGTTATGCACAATTAGTTTGGGGTTTAGAGCCTTGTCCTGTTGATCAGGAATTGTTGGAATACATTTGGTATGGTTACAACAATAATCGGATGTTATAAACGCGAGGCGTAAAATTAAAGAATGAACAGGGTAATGATGTCAGCTCAAATTACAATTAGATAAAATGACGCCTCAGAAAAATTCCTGTTTTAAACCTAGCTCGAACGCTTCGACAAGTCGAAGCTTAGGAAAGCGGTGACAAGTCACCGCACTCCAAAATTGTCGATTGAATTTAAAATTTTACATGAAGCAATTTGAAATGAAATAAAATTAATGTGGTTAACTGAAATCATTTAAATAGTTAATGCTTTGCTGCCCACTTTGTTAAATACAATTTTTGAGATTTACTTCGATTGATCTTAATTTGTTCCATTAAGTCATATCATGAGATCGTTTATACCATTTGCTGAAAGCACCTTTTTGAATATTTCAAATTGGGTTTCATCATAAATTTTATTGATTTCATTGTGCATGTTTACACCCACGAAAAAATTTAAAAGATTTCCCCTGTATAAAATTAAAATTTTAAATTCAATCGGCTATCTATAGTGTTTTCTTATCATTTATTTCAATCGAAGCTTATTACTTTGCATCTACTGGTTAAAGTGAGCTGATCTACAGAGCTTTAACCTATCAGAACTCGAGATGGTGTCAATATTAAATAAAAGAAGAAATTACGCAAGAATGATGAATTTATAATTCATTCTTTTAATTTAATATATAAAATAAATAACGAATGTTGTTTTTTAAACTATTTATATTAACTATTGATTTTTAAATTGTTAAAGTAATATGCTATTTATAATATTAATATAAATGTTATAGAAATGAAAAAAAATAAAATTTTATTAGCTGTTTGGTTTTTTGTTTTATTATTTTTTAATGAAGTTTGTGGTGATTACAATGGTTATTTGAATGAATTTTTTAAAAATCCAAAAGAGCCATTAATTGTAACAACGCTTCATGGTGGGCTAAGTCAATCTCAGAATTATAAAATAATAGCAGATGGAAAGAGTTATGTCCTTCGAATTTTTGATGAAGCTACTGCTTTGGATGAAAGACAACAAGAAATCAATTCGGCTGTGTGTGCAGGACAACAGGGGATTGGTCCTCGAATTGTTTATATAGATGATTATTTTCGTGCGATGATTATGGATTTTGTTGAAGGACAAACATTAACTCGTTCAGTCCTCGAAGATAAAAATATACTAAGGATATTTCTTCAAAGTCTACGTCAGTTGCATTTTACAGCTAATCATTTTCCTACAGGGTTAACAGTTTTTGACAAAATTAGATTAAAAATAGAAAAAATTAACCAAAATGGAATTGCAGCTCCTGTTAATTCGATTAACAATGCTTTGATGAAATTAGGTGAGATAGAAAAAATTTTAAGACAATATCCTTTAGTCTTTTGTCATAATGATCTTAATGCTTTAAATATCATTGTAAATGGAAAAACAGTTAAATTTATAGATTGGACAGAATCTGGTATGGATTCTCCATACAGCGATTTAGGATTCTTTGTATTGGTTAATCTTATTGAAGAAGAAAGATACAACGAAGTATTGGAATCTTATTTTGGATATATCTCTTCAGCTCAAGAAATGTATTTACTAAAATTAATGAGGAAAGTAAGCACCTTACGAATCTTTGCTTCATTTTTTTCAGACCATGAGCCTGCTATATTGGATACAAATCAACGAATTCAACGCTCACTTGAATTAGAAAAATTTTTGTCAAATGATTGTCTTTTACCTTTAAATTATTTTATTGATCTTCATATTAAAGGCCAATTAACAGATCAAAAAATGGTAATTATGGCTTCTTTAAGTGCTCTTCGAGAATTTTTACAAGACGATCTTTGATTTTTAAATATAGTTAACGACACAAGGTCCATAAGCACTCTTGTGTCTTACAATCATTTAAATAGTTAATCCTTTGGTTGAGTGCTTCGTAAAATACAATCTTTGGAATTAACTTTTATTAATCTTAATTTGCCCTTAAAGTCTCTCGAAATCAATAAGGCGAATGCTCTGGGGCTTCTCTTCTTTTAATGCATTCTGTAAAGAGTTTACTTCGATTGATTTTAATTTGTTCCATTAAGGCTTTATCTTGTTTGAGATCGTTGATGCCATTTGCTGAAAGTACCTTTTTGAATATTTCAAATAAGGTTTCATCATAAATTTTATTGATTTCATTGTGCATGTTTACGCCACGATCAATTTTAGAAGATTTTCCCTCTGCAATATTAATAATTTCTAGATTCTTTTGAGAAAGCTCCTCTGCGATTTGATCGGCTTTTTCCTCAGGGATTTTTGCCTTAATCAAAACATGTTTAACAACTTGTTTAGGAAAAAAATTAATGAGTTCTTCCTTGGTACAAACAACGGGTTCTTCTAAATCTGACAGGGTTTCATTTTCTTGTGTAATAGCAAAACTGGAAAACACAAAAAGATTAGAGAGTAAAATCGAAAAGATCGCCTTTTTTTTCATCTTCATCTCCTATTAATCAAATATGGGTTGTAATTCTAAAGCTGATTCACCAAAACACCTCACAAAAAGAGGCATTTGTTTGGTAAAAATATAATCAAAAATAAAATCGGATGTTGGCTGCTGATTGATACCGTAAAATAACATATTTTCGGTAAAAACTTGAAGAAGAGCTTCTTTAAGTAGTTTTGCAGTAGCAGCTCGATTCATTGGGTACTCGATGGGATTTGGAACCATATAAGCTGTTTTTATTTTCATTAAGCGAGGAATTTCAAGGCTTTTACCAATCAAACGATTGGAAACAGGCGCCCAAAGTTCTTGTCGAATACCATACAAACTTAAAGCTTGATTAACTAATTCCGCACTAAAAAAATTCACTTCAAGATCATGCAAACAAGGAACTGGATCTCGCGCAACAGATGGGAGTGCAGATATTTTAAATGGGCATATAATGACAACAATAAAAAGTAAGTGTTTTATTATCATCTTTTTCCTTAGTACCATTATTCTCTGTTTTTTCACTAATTAAGATTTTATTCAAGTAATTATTTTTTTATTATTCGAGCAATAAAGGGTTTTATGCTATTTTTTTGTAAATTGATGAGGAAATTATGATTATAGATGGGAAAAAAATTGCTAATACAATTCGTGATGAATTAAAAAAATCTATTGAAACCTTAAAGTCTAACCCATTCTTTCGCCCTCCTTGCTTAGCTGTTATTTTAGTTGGAAATAACCAAGCTTCTCATCTCTATGTCAATGGTAAAACGAAATCCTGCGATGAAGTTGGAATTCAATCTCTTAAAATTGAAAGACCAGCATCCATAACCGAACATGAATTGATTGAAGAGATAAATCGATTGAATGCCGACCCCACTGTTGATGGAATTTTAGTTCAACTTCCTTTACCACCGCAAATTAATCCTAACAGAGTCATGCATACGATTGATCCAAAAAAAGATGTAGACGGATTTCATCCTTATAACATGGGTAAATTACTGATTGGTGAAACCGATGGATTTATACCCTGTACTCCTTTGGGAATCATCACTTTATTACAAAGTTATCAAATTGACACGACAGGGAAACATGCTCTAGTGATTGGGCGTAGTAATATTGTTGGAAAACCAACAGCCGTATTATTGATGCAAATGGCTGCAGGTGGAAATGCTACTGTCACTGTAGCTCATCGTTTTACAAAAAATCTTCATGAATTATGTCAAAAAGCTGATATTATTGTCGCAGCGATTGGCAAACCTCTTTTTATTAAATCTGATATGGTTAAAGAGGGTGTAGTCATTATCGATGTAGGTATGAATCAAATTGAAGATGCGACTAAAAAATCAGGATATAAAATTGTAGGAGATGTTGATTTTGATCAAGTTGCCCCTAAATGTTCTTATATCACCCCAGTTCCTCGTGGTGTAGGACCAATGACCATCGCGATGCTTCTACAAAATACTTTTCAAAGTTATTTAAAACGATGATGTATTTCTTTTTATTTTTTCTCTTTTGTTTTACAGGGTGTCAAAACTCTTCTCCTCATTCTTCTACCGTTCATTTTTCTCAAACTCGAATGACCATTGATTACAATATTATTGTAGGGGAATCATTGAATGAAGAAAAAAAAAGAATCGTGCAACAAGTGATCGATCAAGTTTTTTATGAAATTAATGTGACATTTAATAAATGGAATTCTTATTCAGAAATTAGTGTTATCAATGCTTTACCTGAAAATACACCCTATCATGTTTCCCCAGCTTTATTGCAATTTTTTAATCGAATAGATGAATTAGTGACTTTATCTGGGGGATTGTTTGATCCAACCATTGAGCCATTACAAAAATTATGGCTAGTGTATTTAAAACAAGGATTAGAACCTCCGATTGAAGAAATTAACAGGATAAAACCAAGTATTGGATGGAACACAATTGAAATAATTGAAGGGGATTTAATTAAAAAGGATAAAAGAACTCAATTAGATTTCGGGGGAGTCGCTAAAGGTTTATGTGTTGATATGCTCATTGAACGTCTCTCACAAGAAGGACTCTCTAATCTTTATGTGGAATGGGGGGGCGAAATTAGAACATCAGGAATGCATCCATCCAATCGGCCTTGGCGTATATTTATTAGTCATTTAGGAGATCGTGATCCAAGTAAAGCATTAGCTTTTTTAGAATTAAACAATCAAGCTTTAGCAACTAGTGGAGATTATTTTCAATATTGGAATGTTATCGATAAAAATGGTGATCAAAAAACATATTGCCATGTTTTTAACCCCTTAACATTTTCTCCCTTAGAGGTTAAGGTTAATTCCATTGCAAGTGCGAGCTTGCGCGCTAAAGATTGTGTAACAGCTGATGCATTAGCTAAAGTACTAATGTTATTTGATTCTACCAGTCAAGCTGAGGAGTGGGTAAAATATTTGCAAAATGAAAAGGGGATGGACGTAGCTTGTTGGATCATAAGCCGAAATTAATCTATGGTTAGAAAATTTCTTGATCATTACCAACAAGCTGAATTGAAAAATTTTAAATCCGCCCTAATAACATTAAAATAAGAATAATGATTAAAATTGTTCCTAAAATTCCACTTGGACCATACCCCCAACCTGAGCTGTGTGGCCATGCTGGAATAGCACCTACGAGTAATAAAATGAGGATGACGATTAAAATTGTACTTAACATAGTTAATCCTTTATTAGTGGTTACCTTATTTTTTACCCTAAAACAGTTAGATTCATGGTGTCAATAAAAATTTATAAAAAAGTAATGTTAATGAAAAGGTAAGGACACAAGGGACACTAGGGAAAGAAGAAGTAATATTTTAAATAATTGACATTTCTTTTTAAGTATTTAATTTTAGTCCCTAATGTCCCTAATGTCCCTAATGTCCCTTTTAATCACTCGCTTTTTTGAAGGGATTCAATTTTACTAGCCATTTCTTCCAATTCCAAATTACCTTGTGAAAATTGTTGCTTCAATTTTTCAATCAAAGCACTTGGTGCTTTATTTACAAAGTCTTCATTAGATAGTTGTTGTTCGATCTTATATAATGAAAGAATGAGCTTTTCTTTTTCTTTGTTTAAACGTTGAATTTCTTGTTGAATCATCTCTTTTGGCAATGGAATCATGATTTTAATCGCACCATAAACGCCAGTACTTACAAAACCTAAAGAAGGTTCTTTAGATTGCACATATATCATCTGTGTTTTAACTAATGCAGAAATAATCGATGTGTTTTCTTGAATAAGCTGCCAAATAGGGTCGTGATTATTACCTACAATATAGACATCCGTGGCTATAGCTGGAGATAGATTCATTTCTCCTCGAATATTTCTAATTGTATAAACAATCTGTTCCATTAATTTAAATGATTCTTCTACGTCTTGTTTAATATTTTCTTCTTGAATACATTGTGGGTATGGAGAAACCATACAAGCTGATGCTTGTAATGCTTTTATGCATTCTTTAGTATAAAGATCCCTTCCATTATGATTGGAATGGTTTTCTTCTTCATGATTTTCGATTCCTTGAAGGTGTTCTTTGAGTAAATGGAATAGTTCTTCAGTGATGAAAGGAGCCATAGGGTGCATGAGGCGAATCGCCTGACAAAGAATTATAACAAGAAGTTTTTGTTTGTTTGTCCTTTCAAATGAAGTCCCTGATTTACCAAATAAAATGGGCTTTGAAATTTCTACATAATAAGCACAAAATTCTTTCCAAAAGAAATTATAGGATTCAAGTGCGGCTTGATCAAATTGATAATTCTCTAAATGTTGATTCACAGTTTTAACAGTCCGATTAAGGATAGAAAGAATCCAATGATCTTCTAATCGAAACAGTGAAAGATCTAACCCCTGTATGAATTGCATATGATCTAAAGCTGATAAACCTTGAACTTCATTTTCATTCAGATTCATTAGAACAAAACGGGCACCATTCCAAATTTTATTGGTAAAGTTTTTAAATTCTTCAAAGCGTCGCCGATCCAAATCAATTTGCCGTGCTTGAGTCGCGCTTGCACAAAGTGCCATTCTCACTGCATCTGTTCCATATTCTTCAATCATTTCTAAAGGATCAATGATATTTCCTTTAGATTTCGACATTTTCTCCCATTTGGAATAAACATCTTTTGGAGTTGGTTTGCCTAAATCAAAAGCTAAGCGTTCTTCATTTGAAACATAGGAAATGCCCCCATCTGATCGATCCCTCCAATAAGATTTCCCATAAATTAGCCCATGCAAAAATGTTTTTGGGAAGGGAAGTTGACCCAATGCAAATTCTCCCATCGCCATCATTCTTGCTACCCAAAAAAATAGAATATCGTGTCCCGTCACTAAAATGGAATTAGGGTAAAATTTAGCCAATTCAGGAGTGTTTTCAGGCCATCCAAGGGTAGAAAAAGGCCAAAGAGCGGATGAAAACCAGGTATCTAAAACATCAGGATCTTGAATCCATTCATCAGGATTGTTTTGAACTTCATCCGGTGCTCCTTCACCATCATAACAAATAAATCGGTGGGGGTCATCAATGTGATACCAAATAGGGATACGATGTCCCCAAATAAGCTGACGACTAATGCACCAATCACGCAGGTTATCAATCCAATGAAAATAAGTGCTTTCCCAGTTATTAGGAATCAATTGAATTTTACCGCCAGTCACTGCTTCGCTTAAGTATTTAGCAAATCCTTCCATACGAATAAACCATTGTTTGGAAAGATAGGGTTCAATGGTCGCCTTGGAACGATAGGAAATACCGACTCGATTGACATGAGGCTCAACTTTTTCTAGAAATCCTTCTAAGGCAAGTTTTTTAATAACTGCTTCACGAGCATCTAAAATGGATAAACCTTCAAATTCTCCTCCATTTTCATTAATATAGCCATCCGGAGTCAAAATATTAATCATTGGAAGTCGATGAGTCAATCCCATTTGATAATCGTTATGGTCATGCGCTGGAGTCACTTTAACAACACCTGTACCAAACGCAGGATCAACATGATGGTCTGCAATAATTGGAATTAAGCGATTTGAAAGAGGAAGTTTTACTTTTTTTCCAATAAGTGCGGAATATCTTTCATCTCCAGGTGAAACAGCAATTGCGGTATCACCAAGCATTGTTTCAGGTCGAGTAGTAGCGACATATAAAACACCTGAATCATCTGCTAGTGGATATTTTAAATGCCAAATAAAAGATTGACGCTCTTCATATTCCACTTCGTCATCTGCTAAGGCTGTTTGAGTGATAGGGTCCCAATTCACTAAATAATCACCTCGATAAATTAAACCCTCTTCAAAGAGCTTCTTAAAAATGGTACGAACAGCTTGATTATTTCCTTCATCCATTGTGAAGCGTAAACGAGACCAGTCACATGAGCATCCGAGTGTTTTGATTTGCTCTAAAATTCTCGATTCGCTTTTTTCCTTCCATTCCCAAATGTGAACTAAAAATTCTTCACGGGAATAGTCTTTTCTGCCTTTACAGGTCGTTCTAATAAGATGCTGCTCCACCACAGTTTGAGTGGCAATACCAGCATGGTCAGTTCCTGGAACCCAGAGAACCTCATCTCCCATCATTCTTCTCCAGCGAATAAGAATATCCTGGAGTGTGTTTACCAAGGCATGACCCATGTGTAGGACGCCTGTCACATTAGGAGGAGGCATTACAATACAATAAGAAGGCTTAGGCGAATGAGGGTTTGCTTTAAAAAAATTTCCAGCTAACCAAAATTGATACCATTTTGAATCAACAAGTTTAGCGATATAGGCTTTAGGTAAATCTTTCATGAAAGTTTTAAGTCTTTTTTGAAGGGATTAAAATAATTTGAAAAGTGGCGATAAGCAAGAAGAAAAATATAATAGGCAATAAAAAATACACCGGTCACTTTTAAACATTGATACAAAGTAAGAGGTTCTCTAAAAAGGTGAGAAATTATTTTAGCAACAATAAATGTCGTAGAAATATGCATGATTTGTTCAATTCGTAATAAAACTTTATTTTCTTTTGACCATGGAATTTGTTTGATTCCTTGTTGAAGCAAATAACTTGATCCGTAAAAAATCGCAGAAAAAGTAATCGCTCGTTCAGAATAAATGGATAGAAAATAGTTTGTTCCTACGAAAGATAGGCCTGTAAAAAAAATCAATTGAACTTCATGATAATAAGAAAATTTTTTCTGAGTCATTTCATGCAACTGTTTGAAGCATGAGAAACTGTAGCTTGAATGAACTGACATGAATTTCCTTTGATTTATCCATCAATCAATCACGCGTAAAATTACAGGTGAACAGGATAAATAATGACGTCAATTTATTATTGAATTTCATTTTTAATTTATACTAGTTTCATTGTGGTAGACGTCATTATCCCGTGTATCCTGTTCTTTATCCTATCCATCCTGTAATTTTATGCGTCGATTATAAGGATAACGCGATGAATTCATTATTTGCAAGAATTGATGAAATCATCGACTCCCTGTAAATAGGATTCAGTATAAATATGATAAGCAGGATGATGGGTGTCGACATGCAAGTCAAGTCCAAGGGCCAAAGCACGGATACAAAAATGGCGATCCTCTCCCCATATCGTTAAATTTGGAATTTTTTTAAAAGAAATATCTTCTTTTAAAGCGTTTTGACTAATCAATGTACAAGCCCCTAACCCACCAACTTCATAAACTCCAGGAACCCTTAGCATGTTATGAAATTTTTGACGCCTTTTTTGAATTTCTTCAATACTTAAAGTTTCTCCAATTTCAATTTCAAAATCCGTAAATAAATCATACAGCCACACTTGTGGATATTCTGTAGGGTCAGTTCCCCAACGGGTCCAAAAAATATTGCTAATGATGTCTTTATTGGATTTGATTAATTGTTCGATTGTATTGGGGTGAAGAACAATGTCAGAATCAATTAAAAAAAGATAATCATAATGTTCTGTTCTTGCTTTATTAATCATTTCATCTTTAAATCTAGCGACTTTCCACATGATATTATCAGTCCAATAATGAATCGTATCATCACAAACATAAATATCCGAAGCGTCTGTCCGATTCATTGAATTTCCAATGAGATACCATTTAGAAGGTGTATTTAAAAGAAAATCTAATAAGATTTTTCTGGATTCCAACTGATCGTTATCATCGATGAAAAAAAAATCGATAGAATAAGTTACCTGCTCTAAGCGATTTAAAGAATCTAAAAATTGTTTGAGGATAGCGGGTTTTTGCCTAATCGGGCTGGCAATTAAAATTCTTTTTTTTGGGTTGCAAGGCTTCTCTTCTCCATGCAGTTTGATAAAAGGGCAATAAAAAAGAATGATAGTAAGTAGAGTTTGGAAAAGGAAGCCATGCATTTATTTGTACCCTCTATTTTTTAGTATCATGTTTTAAAACACAGCGGAATATTTTTAAAGGACCGCTCTCTAATGCGTTTTTAGGAATGTTTACATCTACTGGTCCAGCAGGCACGAGCCCAGCTTTTTTTGCAGATAAGAATAAATGAGGTAATGAAACACTTGGAAAATCGCATGTCAGTACAATCAATCCGTCAGGCTTTAGATGTTTTGAAAAAGCTTGTAAAGTCGCTTCCCTTGTTGGTTCAGACAAGTCTTCAAACATTGAAATACAAAAAATACGATCAAAAAGAGGCATTTTTTCATCTAAAGTATTGACCGGAGATTGAATTCGTGTCACATCATCCCATAGTGATTGATCATTCGCAACGACTTTATAAGCTTGTTCACCAAGATCGTCAAATGTTTCTCTTATAATCGAATCTTTTTCAATAACCCTAACATCGGTATCACATGCCCAAGTCTCTTTACATGTTTTTCCAAGATACCACTTAAGGGGATGGCTAATCCCACAACCTGCATCGAGAACAACATAATCGGGTCCTGCAAATTGAGCTGCCCAACCATATTCTTGAGGCCTGCTCCACCAGGTATTACGTAAAGGAATGTCGATTAAATGACTTACTTTTTTGTCAGAATTCAACAT
>JAUXSJ010000190.1 GCA_030679615.1 Parachlamydiaceae bacterium
TCAGGCCGGGACGGCCTGACTACGCAAGAGGCCACACTCTAGAACGACATCTCTTTGTGTTATAAAAAATTAGCGACTTTATAGTTTTAATACACTAAAAATCACTGCAACAGATCTACGCAACAAATCAACCCATTTTCAATTTTGAAAAAATCCAACTAACATAACCAGCTGGATCTTCTTTTAATTTATTTTTCGGTATAGCGCTATTTAACTGATTATTCATAGGAATAGACCATTTTTTATTTTGATCTCTTTCAAGCTTGGGATGATAAATAACAAGACTATTTCTTTCTGTGTTTGTAAAATCTAAACATTTAAGATCAACGGAAAACCAGTCTTCAGCGGTCGCCGTCTGATAAAACAATTGAAGGTTTGCAATATCTGTAATTGTTTTCCAGTGGGTGCGATCATAATCATGATTTTTATCTGCCCATGCTAACTTTATTCCCTTAGGTACTTCCAAGGACCCTAAAATTTGCATCGCCATTTGAATTTCGCAACCTTTTTCTATTTTTACATTCTGAAGAAGCTTTCCACCGCGTACAAAACGAGATTGCGTGCTCCAATCACCTGGCAATCCTTGCATTCCCGTTCCAGGATATGTTGAGCCAGGCGCAAATCCTGTATTTAATGAATCATATTCATGAAATGTTTCTAATTGCTCAGGAAACGGAGGATCATTTGTAAGCATACCAAGAGGATTATCATACATATTAAGCTGGCCATCTACATATTCAACCACTAGACTCTCACCATTCTTATCATGAAAAGCAAAATGAAAAGCAGGGACTCCTATTGGAAAAATTGTATCACCCCATACATACACATTTGAAAGAGACTGCTTGACATCGTCAATGGTCGCACAAGTACCCAAAAGCCATACGGGAAAATCGCTGACAGCCATGGCTCTATCCATTTGATCTTTTGGAACAGTTTGATATTCTGTTGCTTCTAAAGTTAGAGATGAATAAGAAAGTCCTTCAGTATTAATACCTTCGATAACGTTACCACAATTATTTTCATCACCAAAACCAGTGATGCCAACAAATCCATATTTGGAAGTCCATTTAAAAGAACTGTTTCCATCTGGATCCTTACTAGTTAACTGCTCACCTACAGGAAACTTTACTAAATAAGAAAAAATTGGCATTGGGAAATCAAGCGTTCTACCCGCCACAAGACTTTTGGCTAGAAAAAATTCCGAGCAACATTCCCATATTCTATTAAATTTTTCATTTGACGCTTGAATTTTTGGTTTTTTTACCCATTCATTAAGATTATAAGCACTCATTAATCGATTCATCGCAAGTAAATGAATATTTTCTAATATTGTCATACTTGTAATTGTCCATTCTCTAGGTCTGGATGCAAACCAAAGAGCTAAACCACCAATATTTTGATTAATCATATTTTTAGCTTTAATCATTTGAGAAAAAGGCCAAGTCACTGTGTTATTTTGAATTGGAAAAGATCTAATTGTAGACATAAAACCCCCAAAAATAGTTTCATATCTTTTTATCAAGTTTTTATTTTTGTGGCAATTTAACATCTAATTATAAATATCAGTAATCAAAACAGATTTTTGTTTAGATAAAAAAATCCACAAAATCGAATCAGGGACCTCTGCCTTGACATTTGGAGTGTGAAGGAAGGAGCCTTACAGTTAGACACATCTTTTTGTTGACAACACTTAACGTTTTTTGCAAAACAATAATATTTAGTGATTACTGAGTCCGATAGACCGTTATTACTCAAATCAATTTAACGAAGAGGCGGGGAAGCGGGGAGACGCAGAGAAGAACATTTAAATAATATAATTATAAACGTTTTCTCTGCGTCTCCCTGTCTCCCCGCCTCTGCGTTAAATTGTTTTCGAGAAGTAACAGGTCTATCGAATTACAAAACAATTGTTAATCAAAGTTGTTGTGAACAAAAAGATGCGTCCATCTGTAAGGTCAGCGCCTTCGTACTCCAGAATGTATTCAGAGGATTCGCAGACCCTTGTTTTGAATATTAATGTTGAGACAATGGTTAATTTTTGCGATTTTGTATAAGTTGACAAATTGACTGAACAATCAGAGATTATTTAAGACCCAGCACATTAGATGTGCTGGGATGAATGAAGGACCAAATTAAAATAAAATACACTTAATTTTCAGGCGAAAAATGCGTGTTTTCTTCTTCAGAATGATGAGGCTGTTCTTTAAGATGTGGATTTAAATCCTCGTGATGTTCACTTATTAAAACTTCTTTATCAATTTCTTGAGTTTCCTCTTGTTGAACCTCTGGAATATCATTGTTTGAAATTTCTTTATTTAAATCATCTTCTTTTGGAATGTCATTTTTCTCTTCATTGAATGAATAATTAAACACACTTTCATGCGTTTTTTCTTCCTCTTCAAACAAAGGTAACGCAGCTTCTGTATCAAACTTCAACATGGATTCATCAGTATCTAAAAGATCGTCTGAAGGATGAAAAGCTTCTTCGGCATGTTCTTCGGTTTCTGAATAATCATGATTCACATTAGTTATAGATTCATTTATTGGTTCGAATTGCGCCTCTTCCTCGTTAAGAAGTTCATCAACTTTATCATGTGGCTTATACTGATCTTCCTCAGAAAGAAAAAATGCTGTTTTAAACATTTCATTTTGCCGATATTGATTAATTGTTTCAGAAATCAATGTTGGAGGAGGCTGTAATAATGATGATAATACGCTCAAAGGTAATGTAGACGTGCGTTCCATAGAAGAAATTTGTTCACCTTCATTTTCAGAAGGAGCATTTTGTTGTTCTTCTACAGAAGGACTTGAACCTTCTTGAATTTTTTCTTCAGTAACTGAGGTTTCTGCATTTTCATTTCCACGTTTTTTACGATAATTTCGGCGTCTGTCACGTTTTTTATCTAGGCGAATTTCCGAAGCAGCGTCACCTTCAGTTTTTTCACTTTCTTTAGCAGTATCAGGTTCTGATTTAGATTCTTCTTGAATTGCATGTGAAGATTTTTCAATTTCTTTTGTAGATCCTTTAATCTGCCCATCTCTACCGCCACCGATTTTAATCGAGCGATCTTGAGTCACGTTTTTTAAGACCATACGAGCTTCTTTCACTTCTAGTACTTCAAAATCTGAAACTGGAGCTAAAAAAGCTTTAGGTCTTTCTAATGAACGAAAAAAAAAGGCTTGGCCAAAGGAAACGACTTCCACTGCATCGACTAAATATTCTTCTTGACCAGTATTCTTAGTACTTCTAACAACAAGTTTACATCCCTCTTTTGGGGTAATAATCGTTTCTATAATTGGTTCTCGAGTAAAATCCACGTCACTTCATCCATTTGTTAAATTTTATTCATTGTAATTTGATCTTAACTAGGATTAGTTTACTCCTCTTTTTATTTCAAAGCAAACTTCCTTTCATGGGAATACATGAAAATAATCAAGTCAACAACTCTCGCTGCGTATCCCATTTCATTATCATACCATGCCATTAACTTGTAAAATCTTTCATTTAAAGCAATCCCGGCTTCTTTATCAAAAATACATGAGTAAGTACTCCCAATAAAATCGCTTGAAACTACTTGCTCGTCACAATAAGACATAATCCCTTTCATTGAATGCTCGGAGGCTTCTTTCATTGCCTGACAAATGGCTTCATAAGTGGTTGGTTTAGATAAACATACTGTTAAATCGACAATTGAAACATCAACTGTTGGAATCCTCAATGCCATTCCTGTTAATTTTCCTTTCACTTCAGGTAAGCATAGTGAAACTGCTTTTGCAGCGCCTGTTGAAGAAGGAATAATATTTTGAGATGCAGTCCGACCACCTCGCCAATCTTTTTTTGAAGGACCGTCAACTGTAGGTTGTGAGGCTGTCATTGAATGCACTGTCGTCATGAGAGCTTCTTCGATTCCAAAATTATCTAAAAGCACTTTTGTTAAAGGCGCTAAACAATTTGTAGTACACGAAGCATTTGAAACAATATAATCTTTTTCTGGATTATATTTTTGTTCATTGACACCCATGACAAAAGTAGGGATATCACCTTTACCTGGCGCTGTAATAATTACCCGCTTTGCCCCAGCAGCTAAATGAGCATTAGATCCTTCAACTGAAGTAAAGTGCCCTGTTGACTCAACAACATAATCAATATTTAATTCCTTCCAGGGAAGTAAACTTGGATCTTTTTCGCTAAATACGGCTATTGGATGTCCATTAACAATAATAGATTTTTCATCTGATTTGATATCTCCTTCAAATTTTCCATGAGTAGAATCATATTTAAGTAAATAAGCCAAATTATCAGGAGGGACAATATCATTGACGGCGATAATATTGATATCATTTCTATGACTAGCCAAACGACAGACTAATCGTCCAATTCTTCCAAAACCATTAATTGCAATATTTACCGCCATTTTGAAACCTCTCTAATTTTATAAATATGATGATCATCATCTTAATGAGTATAAATTTTCATAGATATAAAATTTTATAAAAAGATGACCATCATTTTAAAATAAGAAATTGCCTTAAAAAAGAGAGTTTTCTTTAACTTTTACAAGTGTTAGATTTAAACCCTTCTTATCATTTACTGCTGCCTGATAAATTTGGATATTTTTAAGAATTTGTTGTTCTGTTTCCGAACCAATACTGTACTGATCTAACTCTTCAGCAAATACAATTCGTTGTAAATGCGTGCGAAAACCATCCAGTGCAATTAAAGTTTTTTGACCTAAAACAATTTCATTTTCGTATTGGTGATTAATGCTATTGTCATAAAAACGATAAATTTTTTCTGAACCCTCGTTTATAGATTCAACAACAGGCAACGAGTGAAAAAGATAGCATATTTTCAGTATTTGATCAAAATCATTACATTTAATATTATATTTTATATATTTTTGTTCGTATCTTGGCTTTACATCATTATTGTATTGTAATTCAAATTCTTTATATAATTTAATAAATGATTCAATAATATCTTTTTTATTTAATTTTTTTTCGTCATTTATTTCAATCATTAATTTACCAAACTTGTCTACATGTTCTTCAATTTTAGGGCGAATTTGATACCAATATTCTTTATGATCATATAACCCACCGGCTTTCTGTTCAGGATAGACCAATTTTCTAATCGACGTTAATGCAGCAAGAAAATTTAAGGATATTATTACAAAACTATCATTATCTAAATCACTTAATTCACCAAATCCATAACATTCATAAACATGAGACTCTTTTATGCTTTCTAAATTAACAGGAATTGCTACATTAATAGCTTCTACTTCAGAATTAACTTCAATAGTTTCTACTTCAAAATTACCTTGATTTTCATTAGGATGAAGTGCTTCATTGTCACAGAGTTTATCATTTTTTGAGGAATTTATTCCTATCTTGCTAGAAAAACCGTTAATAGCGTTGTTAAAATTAACTTTTGAAACGACATCGTTGTTTTGAGAATTGTCTGTTTTTAAATTACTATTTTCAATCTTCTGCTTTCTTTGAAAATTAATATTTTCTTTTAAATATTTTAAGCATCGATAAGCGACATAAGAAACTACAAAAATAGAACCTATAATTACAGTAGTGACAAATTTTCTCCCTGCAAAAAAAGAAATTTTTTCTGCGATCATAGACGAAATAAATTTTTTTTGATTCTCTAAATTGACAAGATTCATCATTGAATTCATAAAACCTTTAAACGTGTTTAATTGACTTTAATATCTTAATAAGATACAAAATATATTTTTTAAAATCAACTTATTTTTAATGAATTGTATGATTGATATTTAGAAAAATCATCTTTTTTTCTATTTGAAATTATTTATTTTATCCTTATATCCTTATATCGTTATATCGTTATATCGTTATATCGTTTCCATCGTTAATTTCATTTTTAAATAGCTCGAATCTAGAAGCAAAATTAACGATGGTAACGATATAACGATATAACGATAAAGATTTAATTTGAATTAGTTATTTGCAACTTAGTTAATTAGTTGAATTTTTTTGTGAATTTAAACAGGCTTCAAAATAAGTATTAACAGTGATTTTAAGCTTATTTTCAAAGTCTGAAGATAAGATATAATTTTGATTTAACAAATTATCCTTTAATACTCTGTTATAATTTGATATATTATTTTTAATACTGTCATCTAAGCAATCAGCGTTCTTAAAATAATCAGGATCATTAATTGAACCATTTGTTATTTTTGGTAATGCAAAATAAAAATACATTACTTTTAAAGTCTCTTGAAAATCTATTTTAGAAATACGGTCAATTTTATAATTGAGTTTATTCTTTTGTGTATTCTTCTTTAAATTTTTACATTCATTTTTTAACTTTTCAATCGTTATTTTTTTATTAAATAAAGAAGGGAATTTCTTTAGTAAATTTATTAATTTATCTTTATTATATTGATCCTTTGTACTTTCTTCAATAACACCGTTTATTAATAAATCAATAGCCGCTTTCTCCTTTGAAATTAAAGTGTCGTATTGTTCATTATTTATTCCCCATTGAAGATTCCATTCTATTCCATAAACATGGTTTTTTAATTCATCAAAAGCACTAATTACTGCATTAATTGTTTTAGTAAAATATAATCCTTCTAAAGATCTTAATTCCTCAAAATTATCAAATTTTAAAACATAATGAGCATTTAGTTTTTCAGCATTTTTTTCATTTTCGTTTAATGGACTAGTCAAAGACGTTTCTTCATTCTCAATCTGCTCTTTAAAATCTATTTTATCATCATTAATAAAAGACTCGTCAGAATTATCTTTGCTGTTCTTTAATTCAACCTCTGATTCAAGCTTATTATTTAATTCAGACTGTGCAATATTTTCTGCTTCATTTTGTTCTGATGCATTATTTTCTTCATTACCTATTACAGGCTCATCAGAATTATCTTCGCT
>JAUXSJ010000109.1 GCA_030679615.1 Parachlamydiaceae bacterium
CTAGAACAAATTAAAAAACACTTATAAAATTAAGAGAACCTTTGTATTTTTGTTCTAGAGTCCGTAGGACGACTCCCATTACAGCCCACAGTGACTGAGAAGCGAGTTTACGAGCGACGAAGGAACTGTGGGAATAAGATAAAAAAACATAGAGCTCGTAGAGCGATTCAAAAACTTATGAGTAATAGGATGGGCAGGGCCTTCGCACTCCAAAAGGTATGATGAAGACATGGCAATTGATTGAATAAAAAAAACCTAAAGTCGAGTCAGTGATCTATGTGATTTCAGTGGTTAATTTTTATGCCATTGTCGCTTAAGTTGATGACATTGCACTCAGCTAGGCCGTGATTTAAAGACATTTTAACGATTCAAAGACGGTTTCTCAATTAATGTAATTAATGAATCACCTTTGTTTTAAACTTTATTAAAACTCATGCTTAAGGATTGCATGTTACTGTATTTTAATGTATTATAAACTAAAATTTAAGTTTTTGAATTTTAAAATAACAATATATGGAGTTTAAATGGAGCCTAGTTCAAATCAGCCAGCAAATTTTGTTCATTTAATCGGAGATTCTACTTTAGACAATATTTGGCATCACCAAAAAAATAAAGGGTCTCGTGAAAACCCTGATTTTGACATTAATGATGCTAAAATTGCCTCTGTTGAAGGAAAACTCCATCAAGCTTTTAAGCAAAATAATTCTAAAAATAAATATAAAATTATTAACCATGCTTATGATGGATTTACAACAACTTCTGTTTTAAATGGAGATTATGTTGGGCGTGTATTTTTTGGCATACATTGGACTGAATTAGCTTCACGTAAAGATAATCATAAATTTATTGCTTATCAAAGTGATAAAAAAAACATTAAAGATATAAGACAAAAAGTTCAGCCTTTAGAAAGTTTAAAAGAGAGTATTGAAAACCATAAAGAAGATAATCATTACGTCGTTTTGAGTGTAGGCGGAAATGATTTTAGAAAAAATTTATTCAATCCTGTTCAATTATTTCGAAATATTTTTACTGTGCAAAAAAGATATTTGGAAATTGTCTCTAAAATTCAAGAAATGAAAAGCGATAACATAAAACCTATTTTAATGTTTCAATATCGTACTGATGCAAATTCTGATTCTAATAAAATTTATAAAATTCTTAAAGTAGTCGGTGTATTAGCCGCAACGATTCAAACTTTATCTTTTGCTGCAATTGCAATTGCCGGAGTAAAATGGCATCACGGAAATTTCACAAAAAACACAAGTTTGAAAATCATTCTCCTTTCATTATCATTACTTTATGGAACAACACGCTTTGTTCCTCTAAAAAACATAAAAAATATTCTTCTTGGACGTCATATCGGTGTTTCAACATTTGGTTGTTTATTAGAAAAACTTTATCAACCCATGTTAGAAAAAGCAAAAAAAGATCAAATCCCCGTACTGGATTTATCGAATTCTTTCAATCCTTTTGATAACCTCCTTTATACACAAAGCATTGAACCTAACGAGAAAGGTAGTGAACTCATTGCTAATGGGATTTCTTATATCGTAAAAGACTATGAAAACTTTAAAGGAAAAACTGTTATTCATTCTGATATTGGAGAATATAAAATACGATCCATTATTCCAAAAAAATGGGAAGTAGCGTATCCCTAAAAATTCCTCTGATAAGCAAGTTCAAGGTAATATTTCTTGACACACTAACTCCGATCCGTTATTAATTTAAATAAATTTTTGTCTAATCCTCATCATCTCTAACGGTCGGAGGACTCCATTGAAAGAAAAACTTTCTATTCAAGATCTCGACTTAAAAAATAAAAAAGCTTTAATTCGAGTCGATTTTAATGTCCCTCTTGAAAATAAAACAATCACAGACGATAGCCGGATTCGAGCATCCCTACCTACGATCCAATATGCCATTGATCATGGTGCTGCTGTTATCTTAATGAGTCATTTAGGTCGTCCTAAAGGCGTCCGAGATCAAAAATACTCATTAAAACCCTGCGCAAAAAGATTATCTGAGCTTTTAAATCATCCAGTTAAAATGGCTAAAGACTGTTGCGGAGAAAGTGTTGAAAAACTCGTTAAAGATCTTCATCCCGGTGATATCCTTCTTCTCGAAAACCTTCGTTTTCATCTTGGTGAGGAAAGTCCAAAAAAAGAACCCACTTTTGCTGTTTCGCTCTCTTCACTTGGTGATGTTTACATTAACGATGCTTTTGGATCAGCTCATCGTTCTCATGCTTCAATTACAGAACTCCCCAAATTTTTCCCCGGAAAAGCCGTTGCTGGCTTTTTAATGAAGCAAGAGCTCGCTTATTTGGGATCAACCCTTATGAATCCTAGTCGACCCTTTTATGCCATTTTAGGTGGATCAAAAATCTCGACTAAATTTAAGGTTATTGAAATGCTCATGCAACGCGCCGATGTTCTAATGATCGGAGGAGCGATGGCTTTTAATTTCTTTAAGGCCCAAGAAATCTCGATTGGAGATTCTCTCGTTGAAAACGATTTCATCCCCGTTGCACGTCAACTCCTTGATGTCAGCTCACAATCAAGATGCAAAATATTGCTTCCACTCGATATTGTTGCGGCAAAAGAAATCAGTGGAGAATCCCCTCGAAAAGTCATCAAAATTAAAGATGGAATTCCAAAGGGCTATAAAGGATTAGACATAGGGCCTGAAACAATTCGATTTTATCAGCACGAACTCAGTAAAGCGACGACAATTTTCTGGAATGGTCCGATGGGTATCTTTGAAACCCCTCCATTTGACCAGGGCACGACAGCTATTGCTCAAATTATCGCAAATTTACCCGTTGCCACGACAATTGTTGGAGGCGGAGATACTGTTGCGGCGGTTGATCAAGCTGGTTTAAGCGGAAAAATGAGCCATTTATCAACTGGAGGTGGAGCAGCTTTAGAATTTATAGAATTTGGCACTTTACCTGGTATTGATGCACTTTCAGATAAATAAGCACTTAAACACTTAATTATAAGAGAGTATCGTTAAATTAAAAAACGATATTTCAAAAAGAGAAGCTTGATTTTAAATGAGGAGGTTTGTTAACATAGTTCTTAAAATTTAATAAATTCAGCAAAAACATCGAATAGATGTGTGCTTATGAGAGTTATCGATTCTCATGAGAAATAAAAATAGACCTAAATTTTACCGTCCTAATAAAAGGAAAGGTTAGCATGTCTTTAGAGACAGCCACTGAGTCTTCTGAATTTAGTCGTTGGCGCCGTTATTTATGGCCAGTCCATAAATATGAGCTCAAAAAGCTCGTTCCCATGTTATTAATCTTCTTCTTTATTTCTTTTGATTACAACGTTTTAAGAACCTTAAAAGATGCTCTTCTTGTCACTGCAAAATCATCTGGCGCAGAAGTCATTCCTTTTGTAAAAGTTTGGGGCGTTTTTCCTGGAGCAGTCATTATGACTGTTTTTTATGCGTGGCTTTCTAATCGCCTGCGTAGTGAAACGGTTTTTTACATCATTATTTCTATTTTTTTGACTTACTTTGCGATTTTCACATTTATTTTGTATCCCATACGAGATATCATCCATCCGCATCAGCTAGCCGATTATTTACAGGATGTTCTTCCCCCAGGATTTAAAGGTTTGATTGCCATGGGGCGTTACTGGAGTTTTACTCTTTTTTACGTCATGTCAGAATTATGGTCCAGCACAGTCCTAGCCGTTTTGTTCTGGGGATTTGCCAATCAAGTCACGAAAATTAGTGAAGCTAAACGATTTTATGGATTATTTGGAGTAGGAGCAAACTTATCTGGAATTTTTGCCGGACAAGCATCCGTCTTTTGCTCTTCTATCACTCAACATGAAAATATTCTTCCTTTTAGTAATGATCCGTGGCATCAATCATTGATTTTAATGGTTTCAATGATTTTGATCAGTGGGTTTATAACTCTCTTCCTTTTTCGGTGGTTAAATCAATCTGTCTTAACAGATAAACGTTATTATGATCCAGTCTATGTAAAAAGCGAAGGGGAAGCCAAGGGTAAACTCTCAATTCGACAAAGCATATCCTGTTTACTAAATTCAAAATATTTTTTTAATATTGCAATTATCGTTGTTTCTTATAATTTAGTCATTAATTTGACCGAAGTCGTTTGGAAACACCATGTTAAAGAACTTTATCCTGACCCAAATGCTTACACTGCTTACATGAACAATATTGTGTCCATCATTGGACTGATAGCCACCGTTAGCTCTCTTTTTGTTTCAGGAAATGCTATTCGAAAATTTGGTTGGACTTTTACCGCACTCATCACCCCCGTCCTTGTTATAGTGACAAGTTTAGGATTCTTTCTTTTCCTTTTTCTTAATCATTCAACACCTGATACTGTGATCACCCTCATGGGAATCTCTCCTTTAGCTCTTGTTGTTTTTTGTGGTTCTGCTCAAAATATCCTTTATAGAGGAGCGAAATATTCTGTTTTTGATGCCACAAAAGAAATGGCTTTTGTTCCCTTAGAACCAGAAAAAAAATTAATCGGAAAAGCAGCGATTGATGGAGTGGGTTCTCGTTTAGGAAAATCTGGTGGGTCTGTGATTCATCAAAGTTTTCTGATTCTTTTTGCCTCTCTAACAACAAGTGCCCCTTATATTGCGGTCGTTTTACTTGTAGTTCTTGTAGTTTGGGTCATCGCAGTACGAAAATTAGGAAAACAATTTAATGTATTTATGGGAACTCCCGAAGAAAAAACCGTTCCATCCCTGGTGGAGCCTTCAATAGATTCAGCACGAGGCTCAAATTTGAGACTCGACCCTCATTTGATTCAAGAACAACAAGTAGTTTAATTAACATTTATAATAATATTTTTATTTTATGATTATTTGGTTTTTAAATAAATTGTTGAAAGATTAATCCTATTATATTATAATATTCCCTTTACAAAGGATGTTCAATGTCTCTTTCTAATCAAGCAGAGTTTGGTAAAATAAGAGCTTTTTTATGGCCTATTTATCGCAATGAAATGAAAAAAATCATTCCGATGCTTTTAATGATTTTTTTAATTTGTTTTAATTATACAATTTTAAAAAACTTAAAAGATTCTGTTGTAATTACAGCACAATCTTCTGGGGTGGAGGTCATTCCATTTATTAAAGTTTGGGCTCTTCTTCCGATGGCTATCCTAGCCACCTATATTTTTACCAAATTATCGAATCGATTTAGCCAAGAAAGAGTATTTTATTTAACGATTACATTCTTTTTAGTGGTTTTTGCGATTTTTGCTTTTCTTGTTTATCCTTATAAAAACATCATTCACCCTCATGAAGTAGCAGATTATTTGGAATCTATTATGCCAGCTGGGTTTAAGGGTTTGATTTCGATGTTTCGCAATTGGTCATTTACTGTTTTTTATGTCTTTTGTGAATTATGGAGCACGATGGTTTTAACTGTTTTGTTCTGGGGATTTGCCAATGAAGTGACTAAAATAGTTGAAGCACGTCGTTTTTATGGAATGATGGCCGTTGTTGGAAGTTTTGCAAGTACTGCAGCTGGAGTGGGGGCAAATTATTTAACGATTAATAAAAATTGGGATGATTCCTTACAAACTCTGGTTTCAGTCGTCGTTTTATTTGGATTGGCCACTATGGTTATTTTTTGGTGGATGAATAAAAATGTATTGAGTGATCCTTCTTTTAAAGATTTGCATGAAACACGCGTTGGCGTTAAGAAAAAACAAAAAATTTCACTTCGAGAAGGCTTTAGATTTTTATCAAATTCCAAATATTTGGTTTGCATTGCCGTCGTTGTTGTTTGCTATAACTTAGTCATTAACATGGTTGAAATTGTATGGAAAGATCAACTTTATCAACTCTATCCAAGTGGTAAGGAATATAATGACTATCAAAATGATATGACTTCAATAGTGGGCTTATTTGCAACCGTTATTTCATTATTTATGTCTCCTCTTATTTCAAGATATGGATGGACTAAAACGGCTTTAATTACTCCTATTATTATGTTAGTGACAAGCATCGGCTTTTTTACCTTCATGTTATTTAGAAATGATTTACACGAACCTGTTTACCTTTTATTTGGTACAACACCTTTAGTAATCGCAGTCTTTTTTGGAGCAGCTCAAGTGTGTTTGAGTAAAGCTTGTAAGTTTTCTATTTTTGACTCGACAAAAGAAATGGCATTTATCCCGCTTGCTCATGAAACTAAATTGAAGGGAAAAGCAGCCATTGATGGTGTAGGATCACGCTTAGGTAAGTCGGGTAGTTCTCTCATTTACCAAGTTCTTTTCATGGTATTTTCAACCATTGGAGCGAGTGCACCTTATGTCGCATTGATTATTATGGTTGTCATTGTAGGCTGGATTATTGCTGTGAAATCTTTGGGGCTTCAATTTACTAGCCTTGTTGATGATGACGGCAGAGAAGAAATCGGCGAGAAAAAAGAAAGTGCGGTTATTGGAATTAATCCTAGTGATACGCCTTCTAACGGATTACAACCCACGCTTGGATTGTAACACAATAATGTAGCCTTTGGTCCAATGGCGTTAACTTAAGCCTTATTGCAGCCTTTCAGACTGCATTAAGGCTTAAGTTAACGCCATTGGCTATATGATTAATTACCTAATCATTCATTCTTGGATTAATTTCAAAATAACATTACTTAGAAAATATGATACAAGAATCTACCAACATTCATAACCATCAATTTCGCATGTCAAGCTTGCAAATTGAAAATGACTCCTTTAAGTTAGATAAGCACATTTCAAATTGCATTTCTCTATTTTCTTTATTAAATCCCATTTATAAATATGAAATAGATAGATATTTTTTAATTTCTATTAATCGAGAATTAAATGCTATTGAAGCTTTATTCAATGAAGCGTTGTTTAATAATCAATTAGAAAACTTTAAAGAAGAATGTCAACAATTACGACAACTTTATCAATTGCTTTCTGATAAATTAATTCCACATTCTGATTTCACAATTGACATGCTTAAAAATGAAGAATTAAAAAATTGGATGCATAGGTTTAAATGGTTACTATTAATTTTAGATAATTCTCAATATGTGAATATAAAAATCTCTAAACAAGAACCTTTTCACTTAATGCATTATAAATATCACTTAAGTCTTTGTGAAAAGACGTTAGAACTTCCTTGGAATAATTTTTGTCAAATTATCAATCCTTTGATTATTAATTTTTATACAAATATTGATCTATTGAACATCGAAGTGTCTGCTAATTCAATTTTTTATGATCCAAATGATCATACCCCCCGCACACAAAAAAATATTTATTTATATTCTTCCAAAGAAATACTCTTTTTTTTAGAACAAAAAAATGCTTTACCCAGAGAACTAATTACAGAAGTTCCTTGGTCACGTTCATATTCTTTAAAACCAGAAACACAAGCCACTCTTCGTGTTGCCTTTAATTACGGTGTAAATAGTTCTTTTCCCAAACAAATTGAGTCTCCTTTTATTAGAAAATATGATCTCTGGTTCAAAGCAAAAAAGATAACAACAACTTTTAAACAAGGCTATAAAAAATACTTTTTAGATGACTTGTATTTTTCTCTTAAGTTATTTTGTAAGCACTATCAAGGAAACGCAAAGTCCTTAATTGAATATCAAAATGCAATTAAAGTACTAAAAATTAATAAACCCGGAATAAAAACAATTAATTTTTCTTTTCATTTTAAAAGAATAAATGAATTATTAACTGTTTACAAAAAAGCAGATCAGCAATTTAAATTAGGAACAAATGAGGATAGCCCCATATATCCGCGTAAACTTTTTAAATTACTTTTAAATCCAGAAAAAAGCAATTTTCTTCCAATAATACTGAAGGCTCAAAATTCTTCGATTTCCATTTATTCTGATATTTTTTTTGGAATTTTTTTTCATTCTATTCAGTCGCCTAAGGAAATTACTTTTAATGAAGTTTCTATTCGATATTTCAATAATAAGATTACTTACTCTCTTAATTATTCCCCAGAAGTCTGTAATAATGCCATTAATTTTTGGCGTAATCGACCAATGAAACAAATGATTTCCGATGATATATACGACCTCTTTTTTCTTTTTGCACGCGCTAAAGTGTCGTGTAAAGATTTAGCTATTGACGAGGAGTATTTAAGATCGAATATTAAAACATGGAAAAATTTGTTTATTAAATGGAATGTAGCTTTTAATCCTGTATAGTCGATTAAATCACAGTTGATAAAATTTTGACCAGCGTGAAAGCTCTCGCGATTGAATAAATTTTTTCATGTGCAATATTAAATTAATATTGCACACATGAAAAAATTTTTCAATCTCGAGGCTTTGACGCGGTCAAAAAATAT
>JAUXSJ010000110.1 GCA_030679615.1 Parachlamydiaceae bacterium
AATTACTGGGCATAGCCGTTACACCATGAAAACAATTTTAAGCAGAGGCAGGGAGACACGGAGACGCAGAGAAGAAAGTTTATAATTATATTGTTTAAATGTTCTTCTCTGCGTCTCTCTGTCTCTCCGTCTCTGCGTTAAATTGTTTTCAAGGAGTAACGGTCTATCGGACTATAAAAAAAAATTAAAGTAGTTGTTAACAAAAAGATGTGTCCATCTGTAAGGGCAGGGCCTTCGCACTCCAAAAGGTATGTGATGCATGGGCGATAGAATAAACTAAAGTCGAGTTAGTGGAGAGACTTGTAGGGATTTAGCGAAATCTCTAGCTTCTTGAGAGGCTAAATTAACAATGCAATTTGATCCTAATTCTTCATCAAAATAAACACCCGTCATGGATTCATAGGACGCTAGCATTTGATGAAACAATGCATTTGTTCCAATCTCATCTCTTTCAGGTAATGTGTAACGAAATCCACAATGTAATAAGTTAAATTCATGATGCTTCCAAAATCTTCTTCCTGCTTGAATGGCCTCTTCGGGTGTTCCTCCCCAAATTTCTGTTTGTGCATCTTCTTGATTTTGATGATTTTTTAAAAACCAGACATAGCGAAATGGTTCCAATTTTTTTAATAATACGTACGATTGATGAGAAGAGAATATTTTTCCAACATGGATGATTTTTGGTTCCATGATTTCCGTCCTTATAATAAGGCAAGTTGTTGGGCTAATCGTCGAGCTTGCTTAATACAATCATTAATAGAAACTCCTGTAAAAGCACTACCACTTAAAAAAAACGTAGGGGATATTTTATTGATTTTTGAAGTAATCGATGTCTTCCATTTTTCATAACCCACTTCATATTGGGGAATTGCTTGTATTGCTCTTTTAATTTGAATAATTTTTGGACTTCTTTTTATCCCACATTGCTGATCCAATGCTTTTAGGGAAATATCTATCAATTTTTCATCATCAAATTGTTCTACTTCAGAATATTTAATTCCCCCTAGCATCATTGTCAATCTTGCTTGATCTGGATGAACGTTATGTTGAGGAAAGATAGATGAATCCCATACACAACCCATAACTGGTGTATTAACAGATGAAGGAATCAGATATCCAAATCCATTTAAAGGTGCGTCAATTTGATCAAATCCGATATTCATTACATTCACAGAGGCATATTTTAACCAGTCAAATTCTTGAGAAAATTGAGGAAAATATTTTTTTAAGCCGACAATAGGCACTGTGGATATAAGGTGACTCGCTTGGATGATTTGTTCGCTATTGATAGAAATTTTAAAACCTTGGGTATTAGGTTCGAAAGACTGAATTTCAGAATTTAAATGGAGGTGCTTTTTTAAACGTTTTTCCAAAGCTTTAGGTAAAGTGGACATTCCGTTTTTAAAAGAATAAAGAGGATGTTCTTGCATGGATTGAATAAAGGCACTTGAAGAATGCAGGTTTTGACTTTTGCTTAAAGCACCTTTTAAAAGAGAGCCTTTTTTTTGCTCCCACTCATCCAAAACTGGAAAACAACTTTTTAAAGAAAGTCGCTGGCAATCTCCAGCATAGATACCAAGTATAAAAGGATCTATGAGTTTATCAACCCAAGCTGAATTGAGTCTTCTCGTAAAAAAATCTGCAATGCTTTCATCTTCTTGCTTTCGCTTTGGTCGAGTGAAATCATTCCATAAAGCTTTTGCCCATCCTTTTGTGAGAGGATGAAAAGGGATTTGCCAAGGATGACTAGGAAATTTTTGAAGTTGATCATTATAAAATAAATAACGATGTCGTGAATCTTGATGAGGAGTAATGATTTCTTGTTCTAAGTGAAGAGATTCAATTAAGGCGAGAGTTTCTACTCCGCCTTTTGTTCGACAGCTTCTGGGGCCTTGTTCAAATAAAAAATCATTGATTTGTAGAGTTTGAATCCATCCACCCGTATGATCTGATTGTTCAAGAATTGTGAGTTGATCGTCAGCTTTTAATTGTTGTTTGATGAACCAACCTGTCGCTAAACCCGCTATTCCAGCTCCTAATATAACGAAGTGGCGGGGCATTTTTCTCTCCTTTTCACGCACTCTACTAATGTGTGGACAGCTTTTTCTGATATGTCAGGGAGAAGCCCGTGCCCTAAATTAAAAATAAAACCTGGTTCATCTTGCATTTCGTCCAATAAACGATTGACTTCTGATTCAAGCTTATTTAAGGGAGCATATAAAATGTCAGGATCTAAATTTCCTTGCAAAGCGATATTTTTAGGGATGATTTGACGCATTTGTGAAAGCTGGCAATTCCAATCGATTCCTATGCCTGATGGATTTATTTCAGATAGTTGCGGAGCAAAAACCGAGGAGCCTTTACAAAATAAAATTGTCGGTATTCCCGTATCCTTGATTCCATCCAAAATCTTTTTTAAATAGTTTAATGAAAACTCCCTGAACTGATGGTGCGCGAGGTAATTTGCCCACGAATCAAAAATTTGAACGGCATTAACCCCTGCATTGATTTGCAGTTTAAGATAGGCGATGGACCATTCAGTGATTTTATCCAGTAAAGAATGAAACCCTTCAGGATTTTGAAACATCCATTGCTTTGTTTTTTTGAGAGAACGACTTGAACGCCCTTCAATCATATAACTAGCGACAGTAAATGGAGCTCCACAAAATCCAATTAAAGGTATTTTTAATTTGGATTTCACCTGTTTAATCCCCTGAGCGACATAATCAAGAGAATTTACATTCTCAGATGAGGCTAAGGATTCGATCATCGCATTATTTTCGATGGGCGATTCAAACAAAGGACCAACTTGATCTTCGAAGCGAAGATTCATGCCCATGGCTTCCGGTATAACTAAAATATCAGAAAATAAGATAGCGGCATCTAAATCATAATTTTCAATGGGTAAAAGCGTGACTTTAGAAATCAGGTCTGGGTTGTGACACATTTCTAAAAATGAATGCTTCGATCTTAGTTCACGATAAGACGCTAAATGCCTTCCTGCCTGTCTCATCATCCAAATAGGTGGACGATGAGAATGATTAGAGCAGGCTAAAGCTTGTAGGAATCGAGATTGATTCATGAAAAATCCTTTTTATAAAATGTGCTCAAGGATTTTTCCAACTTCAAATCCAAATTCTTCCGCTAAGGCTCCGGCAGGAGCAGAAGCCCCAAATTGTTCCATGCAAATTGTAATTCCATGGCGTCCAATATATTTATGCCAACCTTGATCGACTCCTGCTTCAATACTCACACGTTTACCGATGTCACCATCAAATAATTGATTTTGATACTCAATATCTTGTTTATCAAACAGTTCCCAGCATGGCATTGAGATCACTCTGACATTTTTGCCTAATTTCTCTAATTCTTCTGCAACGTTCATTGCAAGAGAAAGTTCAGATCCCGTGGCAACTAATGTAAAATCGGGTTTTGCTTTTTCTTTTTTTACAATATATGCGCCTCTACCTAGTCCTTCTGCATAAGGAACCAAAGTTTCTTTCAAATCAGGAAGATTTTGACGTGAAAGGATGATTGCCGAAGGTCCTTTATATTGCAG
>JAUXSJ010000193.1 GCA_030679615.1 Parachlamydiaceae bacterium
TTTTTATAGAGTCCTTAGGACGACTCCCATTACAGCCCACAGTGACGAAGGAACTGTGGGAATACGAAAAAAAAGACATAGAGCTCGTCAGAGCGATTCAAAAGCTATTCAGAATCAATTGTATAAGACTCGATAATTACAAATCTTTAAATGTAAAGTATTTTTTGTCCTGATGCGTACGCCTGCCTATCTTGTTTTTTTTATTCTTATTATGAATTAAATTGATTCCTACGCCAAGATGGCTTCGCTACTATGTTCTAAAATTTTTTAGAATCAAAGCGTAATGTGAATGAATAATTGAATTATTTGTAAAACAAATAAATTGAAATAATTTTAGATTTTTAATAGTTTGATTGGAAATTTGATAAAAAATTCAATAAATAAGGAATCTAAAATGATCAATAGTCGCATAACCTTTTTAAGAATAAGACTTCTTACACCACTGCCGTGGCTATAATTATTCTTATACCTACCCCACGTTCGGTGCAAACACCTTCACGCGGGGCTAATTTCTTAAGCCGCTGCCGTAGCAATCTCATGGCAGTATATTGCCACGGAAATGGCATGAAGAAATTAGCCCCGCGTGAAGGTGCTTAAACCGAAGGTGGGTAGGTAATAACGATAATTATAGCCACGGCAATGGCGTAAGAAGTCTTCAACGAAAAAAATTTCCAAAAATCTTTTTCATCATATTTGAAACAGTTGAATTGCTTTCTGATCCATCTGAGGTAGATAAATAAAGAAGCAACAGACTTAAACCTACAGGTGGAAAAAAAACACCCACTAAGCAACAAACACCAGAAATTGCAGCATGCATGTAAAGCTTCCAAAATTTCATTGCATTTTGATTGATTTCATCATTACTTAAAAATGTCACTAGAGCTAATATTGATGCGACTGCCGCAATGAATAGCATAGCTAATCCAAATACTATTGAAAAAAGTAGCCCTAAAAAACAAAGCAATCTTAAAGATATTGCTTTAGTTTCGCCTGAAGATTGATTTTCAAAATCAGATTGTTTTTCTTCAAAAGAAGAACCCGTTACTGTATTTGAATCATCTGATCGGTCATCAATAATGATTTCATCAGGTATCTTATACTCTTCAGAATCATTTTGATTATTTTTTGATGAATGACTAGGCATGGCAGTTCATCCTTGATAAACTGAGATTAATAGTTCAAATATGATAACAATTTTCTAAATCTTTTTCAATCTCAATTCATTTTTATAATCAAAAGAATAAATTATAATTCTTCTTCAAATTAAACTTTTCTAGATTTAATTTTATTAATCCCATTTAATGCCGCTATTCGATATCCCTCTGCATAAGTCGGATAATTAAAAACATGATCAATAAAATAATCAAGATGCGCATGGAAGCTTATCGCCATTTGACCAATATGAATCACTTCTGTCGCATTTCTTCCAATAATATGAACACCTAAAATTTCTAAAGTCTCAGCATGAAAGAGAATTTTAAAAAGACCTGTTGTCGTTCCAACAATATGACTTTTTGCAATTTCATAAAAATGTGCCCGACCAACCTCGTAACGATAGCCCCATGATTTTAATTCTTCCTCTGTATACCCACAGCATGAAATTTCTGGTATGGTATAAATTCCTATTGGAAAAAAAGTAGGAAAATGATGTGTTTGAACTCCACACGCATGTAGCGCTGCCAATCGCCCTTGTTCCATACTCGTCGAAGCTAAGGAAGGCCCTCCAATGACATCACCAACAGCATAAATATTTGGAACTATCGTTTGAAATAACGCATTAACAGGGATATAACCTTTTGGATCTACGACAATTCCTGTATTTTCTAAACGAAGAGAAGCCACATTCGCAGTTCGCCCTAGAGCATATAGAAGCACCTCAGCTTCTAAGCTGGAACCATCTTTAAATTTAACATATGCATGATCATTAATGCGTGCAATTTCAACAGGTTCTTTTTTTCCAATAAATTTTAATCCAATATCCGTTAAAGCTGTCTGTAAATGGATTCCAATTTCAGCATCCAACATGGGTAACATGTGCTCTTTTCGATCAATCACAGTTACTTCTGTTCCTAGCGCTGCAAAAAAACTTGCATATTCAGATCCGATAATCCCCCCACCTAAAACAATCATACTTTTTGGAACGCGCCCAATTCCTAATAAAGTTGTTGAATCAAGAATAACCTCTTCATCGAAAGGAACATCTGGAGGATTACGTGGATTAGAACCCGTCGCGATGACATAAATGCTTGCATTAATCTGAAATTTGATCCGATGTTCTTGATCAACCACAATGATTGTATTTTTATTTTCAAATCGCGCTTGACCTTCAACGAATAAAATTCCATTTTTTTTAAATTGTCTGGCAATGATGTTGCGCTCTTCCCTAATCACTGTATTTAAACGAAAATTGAGTTCATCGATTGTAACATCTGGAGTAATTGCATCTTTCCCTTCAAAGTGCCGTTCATAAAAACGGGTTAAATCCATCACCGCTTCTCTAAATGTTTTAGAAGGAATCGTTCCAGAATAAAGGCAAGCTCCA